>NZ_JBFUFF010000020.1:0-96880 GCF_056403555.1 Rhizobium sp. P2_G2 | reverse complement strand
TTACAACAGTCATTGCCAAAGTGTGCTTTGTATGTCCGTAGTCGGTGCGCTACATCGCTGCGATGATGGTTATTGGCGTCATAGCAAGGACCTCTGCGCATCTTAGCGGATGAGCGAGGGCATAGGAAACCGGTTGATCTCCCGCCAACAAATGGCGCGGCTTCGATGCCGCCGCGCGGCTCGCATGAAGGATCCCCTAAACGTCTCGCCGGGAGGGACGCGGCATTTTTCCGGATCGATAAGGACAGTGGCGTTTCTCTCATTGCGGACGGCGCCTGGCCGAACTAAACGGGCAGGGCGCAATTCATGGATCGGGCGATCTCGATGTTTTCCTCCACTTATGCCACGCCGGCGGTCATTGCCGTCGCGGCCGCAACTGCGTTGTGTCTGATCATGCGGCCTTTTCGTCTGCCCGAAGCCGTATGGGCGATGCTTGCGGCTGTCATTCTCGTATCCACCGGGCTCCTCGCGCCCTCCGAAGCGTTTGCAGGTGCGCGCAAGGGCCTTGATGTCTATTTGTTTCTCATCGGCATGATGCTGCTCTCGGAGCTCGCCCGCAAGGAAGGGCTGTTCGATTGGCTTGCTGCCGTCGCCACCGGTCACGCAAATGGCTCGCCCGGTCGCCTGTTCATCCTGATCTACGGCGTCGGCACGGTCGTCACCGTGTTCCTCTCCAACGACGCCACGGCGGTCGTGCTCACTCCGGCAGTCTACGCGGCCTGTCGCGCGGCCAAGGTGAAGGATCCTTTGCCTTATCTCTTCATCTGCGCCTTCATTGCAAATGCCGCGAGTTTTGTGCTGCCGATCTCCAATCCCGCCAATCTGGTGATCTTCAATGGCGGGCGGATGCCGCCGCTTTTGCAGTGGCTGCGGGTTTTTACGCTGCCTTCAATGGTCTCGATCGTGCTGACCTATATGCTGTTGCGATGGACGCAATCCCGGCAATTGAACGACGAAAAAATCGCCGCCAGCGTCCCCACGCCGCCACTGCCCCATGCCGCAAAAGTCGCAGGTGCAGGTCTGATCGCAACAGCCTTGGGGCTCGTCGGCGCCTCGGCTTTCGGTGCGGATCTCGGACTGCCGACCTTCATTGCCGGCGTCGCTACCCTCGTTCTGGTCTCCGTCTTGAACCGGGAGGCGCCGCTTGACGTGCTCAAAGGCGTTTCGTGGGCTGTCCTGCCATTGGTCGCCGGTCTGTTCATCATCGTCCAGGCTCTCGCCGGGACCGGGCTGATTGCAGAGCTCGGAAAGGCGCTGGCAACTCATGCTGCATCCGCCCCGTCTTATGCTGCAATGATCGTCGGCATGGCGACAGGTGTGGTCTCGAATGCGGTGAACAATCTTCCGGCCGGCCTGGTCGCCGGCAATGTCGCACAGGCGGCACACGCATCGATTACGATCTCCGGGGCTATTCTGGTCGGCATAGATCTCGGGCCAAACCTCTCCATAAGCGGCTCGCTGGCAACGATACTCTGGCTGACGGCGCTGCAGCGCGAAGGTGTCACCGTCAGCGGGCTACAATTCTTCAAGCTGGGATTGGTGGTCATGCTCCCAACGCTGGTCGCAACGCTCGTGGCCCTCATCGCGGTCAACTAGCGGAAGTTGTCACCGGTTTGCGGACGGCGGGCCAGCATCGGGCAGATCAACTCCGTCAGCCGTCTGGCCGTCGGTGATCCTGCGATACCCGATGATGTCTATTCACGGTGATGCTTCAGCACCGAACGTTTGAAATCGGCGGGATTGTCATATGATCGCCATAAAGGTTTCAGGGCAGGGGTGATTTGCGGCGATCGAGACTTTCAAAGTATCGGATATGCTGATATTCAGATTTTTTTCATCATCTGAATGACCATGACAGGCAAAGTACTCGTAATAGACCCTTCAGAGCGCCAGGATATCGTCAAGGGCTTGGCGAGCGATGTGCGCATCTCGATGCTCAAGCTGCTCCGCATCGGCGGACCGAAAAACGTCAACCAGATTGCCGAGGAATTGGCGCTGCCGCAGTCTACCGTCTCCTCCAACCTGCAGATTCTGGAGGATGTCGGTCTGATTACCACCGAAAGCGTCAAGGCGAAGAAAGGCAGCCAGAAAATCTGCCATTCCGCCTTCCACGAAATTCTTATCGCTTTTCATGATGATGTGGTCGGGCGACGAGACGATCTCATCGAAGTGTCGATGCCGCTCGGGCTCTATACCCAGTTCGAGGTGACGTCCCCCTGTGGCCTGTGCTCGCGGGATGGCGTCATCGGGTTACTGGATGTGCCCGATACATTTCTCGAGCCGGATCGCATGAAGGCCAGCCTTTTGTGGTTCACCCACGGCTTTATCGAATATCAGTTTCCCAACAACACAATGCTCAAGAAAACCAGGCCGAAAGCGCTCGAATTTTCGATGGAGTTGAGTTCCGAAGTTCCGGGCACGGCCGCTAACTGGCCCTCCGACATCTTCATCCAGATCAACGGGGTCGACGTCGGCACCTGGACGTCGCCTGGGGATTTCGGTGACAAGCGCGGTCTTTACACTCCCGGCTGGTGGAAGCTTGCCGGTTCTCAGTATGGCAAGCTCAAGAACTGGCGCGTCAACGGCGAAGGCAGCTTCATCGACGGCGTCAAGATCTCCAACGTCAAGCTCGATGATCTCGGCATCGACCGGCATCGCTCGGTCCGCATGCGCATCGGCGTCAATGAACATGCCGATCATCCCGGAGGCATCAACATCTTCGGGCGTGGCTTCGGCAATTACGATCAGGACATCGTGCTGCGCATTCAGATCTGAAAAAACGTCACCTGCTGCTTGACGTTTCAGCGGCGTTCGCTTTACTGTTCCCGGCAGCAGGATATTTACCTGAATTTCAGGTATGAATGTTTGATGGGGAGGAATATGAAGGCGAAGGTCACAGCGCATGCGCGCTATACGATTGCCGACATCGATAAACGGCTTTATGGCTCGTTCCTCGAACATCTTGGTCGCGCCGTCTACACGGGTATTTACGAGCCGGGTCACCCGACGGCGAATGCCGAGGGCATGCGCGGCGACGTTCTCGACCTCGTGCGTGAGCTTCAGACGCCGGTCTGCCGATATCCGGGTGGCAATTTCGTATCCGCCTACAATTGGGAAGATGGCATCGGCCCCAAGGAAGACAGACCGACTCGCCTCGATCTCGCCTGGCGTACGTCGGAATCCAATCACGTCGGCATCCATGAGTTTGCCAGCTGGGCCGAGGCCGCAGGCACGGAGATGATGCTGGCCGTCAACCTCGGCTCGCGCGGCCTCGATGCCGCACGCAGTTTCGTCGAATATGTCAACCATCCCGGCGGCTCCTACTGGTCGGATTTGCGGCGCAAGAACGGTCGTGCGGCACCCTGGGATGTACGGCTCTGGTGTCTTGGCAATGAAATGGACGGCCCTTGGCAGGTCGGGCACAAGAATGCCGCCGAATACGGCCATCTGGCAAATGAGACGGCAAAGGCGTTGCGCGCCTTCGACGACAAGCTTGAGCTCGTCGTCTGCGGCTCGTCGCATTCCGACATGCCGACCTATCCGCAGTGGGAAGCCACGGTTCTGGAGGAGA
Source organism: Rhizobium sp. P2_G2 (assembly GCF_056403555.1). NCBI lineage: Bacteria > Pseudomonadati > Pseudomonadota > Alphaproteobacteria > Hyphomicrobiales > Rhizobiaceae > Rhizobium > Rhizobium sp. P2_G2. The sequence goes on along the minus strand of NZ_JBFUFF010000020.1, from coordinate 93,309 downwards.
CCTACGACCAGGTCGATTATATTTCGCTGCACATGTATTTCGAGAACTATGAGAAGAACGCTGCGGAATTCCTGGCGCTCCCGGAGAAGCTGGACCGTTATATCAACACGGTCGGCGGCGTTATCGATTACGTGAAGGCAAAGAAGCGGTCGCAGCGCGACGTCAAGATTTCCTTCGACGAGTGGAATGTCTGGTATCACGAAAGACGCAGTGACGCCCGGCGGATGAAGGAATGGAATTGGCCGCATGCACCGGTGCTGCTGGAAGACATCTACAATTTCGAAGACGTTCTCCAGGTCGGCTGCATCATCAACACCTTCATCCGGCGCTCCGACGTCGTCCGCATCGCTTGCATTGCCCAGCTTGTCAACGTGATTGCGCCAATCATGACCGCGCCCGATGGTGCTGCGTGGCGGCAGACGATCTATCATCCGTTCAAGTTTGCCTCGGTCTACGGACGCGGTACTGCGCTTCAGCTCGATGTCGATTGTGCCGGCTATACGTCCAATGTCGCCGCCAACGTGTCCTATCTGGACATTGCCGGCGTTCATGACGGGGATGCGGGAACGCTGACATTCTTTGCGGTCAACCGGCATGGTAGCGAAGCGATGACCATCGACCTGCCGCTCGAAGGTTTCGGCAATGCGCGATCGGTGACGCACACGCTGATCAAGCACGACGACCTTGAGGCCACCAACACCAGCGACAAACCGAACAATGTCGCGCCGCGCCAAACCGACGATGCGACATTGAGCGGCAACGCGGTGCACGTGACCGTTCCGCCCTATTCCTATTCGATGATCAGAGTTCAGCTATAGGTTTGCAATTGCCGGCGGCGGGAGGCCAATCGGCAGGTAGGAGGAGAGAAGCGATGCCTAGAATTTCGACTTTGGTGAGAACCGCTGTCATGGCCGCGGGGTTGTTTGCAACCGCGGCGCATGCGGAACAACAGACCGTCGTGTGGTGGGATTTCCTCGGCGGCGGCGACGGCGTGCGTATGAAGCAGTTGATCTCCGATTTCAACGACGCCCACAAGGACAAGATCAAGATCGACGCGACCACGCTGCAGTGGGGAACGCCGTTTTATTCGAAAGTGCAGACGTCCGTTGCCGTCGGCGAAGCGCCTGACATCATGACCTATCACGCAAGCCGCATTCCGCTTGCCGTCAAGCAGGGTCTGCTGCAGGAGATCACGGCTGATGACATGAAGGCGATGGGCCTGTCGCAAGCCGACTACGCGCCGGCAATCTGGAATGCGGTGACGATCGACGGCAAGCAATATGCAGTGCCGCTCGATACCCATCCGATCGTGCTCTATTACAACAAGGACATTCTCAAGAAAGCGGGTCTGCTGACGGACGACGGCAAGCCGAAAGGCATGGATTCCGGCGAGCATTTCAAGCAGACGCTGGAGGCGCTGAAGGCGGCGGGCGTGAAATTCCCGCTTGGTTCGGTGACCGCCGACGGCAATTTCATGTTCCGGACCATCTACTCGTTCATGGGACAGCAGGACGGGGAGTTGATGACCGATGGCAAGTTCCTGGTCGGGGACAACGCCAAGAAGCTCGAAAATGCGCTGACGGTGCTACAGGGCTGGACGAAGGAGGGGCTGCAGTCGACCTATACCGATTATCCGGCGACGGTCGCTCTTTTCACCTCCGGCAAGGCGGCGATGATGATCAACGGCGTCTGGGAAGTGCCGACCATGGTCGACCTTCATAAGAAGGGCAAGTTGTTCGAATGGGGCGCGGTGGAACTGCCGGTGATTTTCAATCACCCATCGACCTATGCGGACAGCCATACCTTCGCCATTCCCGCCAACAAGGGCAAGGACATGAGCCCCGAAAAGCGTGCGGCCGTGCTCGAGATCATGTCCTGGATAGACAAGCATTCCCTGTTCTGGGCGACAGCGGGCCACATCCCCGCCTATAAGCCGGTGACTGACAGCGCCGCCTACAAGGCGATGCAGCCCAATGCGACCTATTCGCCTTTGACCGCGCATATGATCTACGATCCGAAGTCACCGCTTGCCGGCGTTGCAGGACCGATCTTCGACGTCATGTCCACCTATTTCGTGCCGACGCTCAATGGCGAAATGGACCCGGCGCAGGCGGTGGAAAAGATCAAGGCCGGCCTCGACGATCTCTGAGCTTGCAGGCCGGGCCGTCCAACAGGGCGACCCGGCATCGGCGTCTGAAAGCGCGTCGCCTATTTGCGGATCGATGTGACGTGCTTTGACTGTTTGTTTTGCGCATGTCGCATCAGAAACCGGAGACCGCTTTCGGGCGATATGCTGTAGGTTCGGGAGAGAGCATGCTCAGAAACAAGCACGGCGAGGCTCTCGTTGCCTTCGCGCTGATTGCGCCCTTCGTGGCAATCTATGGCCTTGTTTTCGTATACCCAACCGTGAAGCTGTTCATGATCAGCTTCACGGACGCGCCGCTGATCGGCCCGGGCCAGTATGTCGGTTTGCAGAACTATACGCGTCTCCTGAACGATGGCCATTTCAACACGGCATTCTGGAACACTGCATATTTTGTTGCGCTCACGGTCCTTCCGGGCACGGCTGTCGCCTTCGCCATCGCACTGAGCGTCAGCCGTCTTGCAGGCCGGCTGCAGGCGCTTGTGCTGGCGCTGTTCTTCCTGCCCTACATACTGCCCGTTTCCGTGGTCTATCTCATTTGGGACTGGACGCTGAACTATCAGTTCGGCATTGCCATGTATGTCTTCGATCTCATTGGCATCGCCCGCGTGCCGATCTTCAAGACGACGGCCTGGTTCATGCCCGCGGTCGGCTTCGTGACCATCTGGTGGACTGCGGGCTTTTCCATCCTGTTGTTCCTTGCCGGGCTACGGGCAATTCCGGGCGAGATCTACGAGGCGGCGGCGCTGGACAATGCCGGCCGCTGGGCGACGTTTCGCAGCGTCACCTGGCCGCTGATGTGGCCGATCACGGCGCTGGTGATCACCATCCAGTTGATCCTGCAGCTGAAGATTTTCGACCAAGTATACCTGTTCTCCACCGGCGGGCGTCCGAACGACAATCTGGTACTCGTCTACTACGTCTTCCAGCGCGCCTTCCAATCCGACCAGGGCGGCAGGGCGGCAGCGGTGGCTGTCGTGCTTTTCGCCATCGTCATCATCGTCTCGGTGCTGAACTTCCAACTGACCCGGCTCTCGAAAGGAGGGTCCCGATGAATGTGAAGACTGCGAGGCGGCTCAATCTTGTCGGGCTGGCGATCACGCTGGGCACTGTCATCATCTCGATTCTCTGGGCTTTCCCGATCTATTGGGGCGTGATTTCGTCACTGAAGCCCGAAGAAGAGGTTATCCGGCCCTATATCGAGCTTTGGCCGGATACGTTCACCGTATCGCACTATTATTTTGCCTTGACGCAAACCGATATCGGCCGCTGGTATCTGAATTCTATCATCGTCGCGCTCAGCGTCACCTTCCTGACCGTCTCGACATCGCTGCTTTGCGGATATGCGATTTCGCAGCTGCACTTTCCCTTCCGTCGGCCGCTCTGGTGGCTGATCCTGGCGAGTTTCATGGTGCCGCTGTCGGCCCTGATCGTCAATCATTTCGAGCTGATCGCCGGCCTCGGCCTGGTCAACACCTGGGCCGGCATCATCCTGCCGCAGCTGATCAATCCGGTCATCGTGATCGTCTACAAGCAGTTCTTCGACGGCGTGCCGAAGGAATTTCGCGAAGCGGCTGTCATGGACAATGCCTCCGAATGGCGCATCCTGACGCGGGTCTACATCCCGATGAACTGGGGTGTCACCACGGCGCTGTCGATCGTGACTTTCATCTGGTCGTGGAACGCCTTCCTCTGGCCGTTCCTGGCGGTCACGCGCAATGAAATGATGACGATCACGGTGGGCATTACCCAGGTCAGCGACGCGTTCGGGGTCTACTATGCGCGGCAACTGGCGGCCGCCGTGCTCGCCGGGTTCCCGGTCGCACTTGCCTACCTGATCTTCCAGAGGCGGGTTACCGAAGCGATCACGCTATCGGCGGGGATCAAAGGCTGAGGCGAGGCGGCCGCCTGGCCGCCCGGATACCGCGTGCCGTCACCGTCAATGTGCGTGATAGGCCTTGCCCTGCTGGTCGAAGAGATGCATCGCGGCGATATCGAAGCCCAGCTGGACCACATCCGCGGTCTGGACAGCGGAATTTCCCTCGGCCTGCGCGATCAATTCCGTTCCGTCTTCGAGCGTGCAATAGATGAGCGTGCGCTCGCCAAGTCGCTCGACGACACCGACCCGTGCCGCGGCAGTGGCTGCAAAAGAGCGATCACCCTGCACGATGTGGACGGATTCAGGACGAATTCCCAATTCGTACGCGCCCGGCCCTGGAGGATCGAGATCGATGTCGAATTCGGCTCCGCCGGCGAGCCTCACGCGGCGGGGAGGCTCGCCTTGCACGTCGACGCGAATAAAATTCATCCCCGGGCTGCCGATGAAGCCGGCAACGAACCGGGAGGCGGGCCGAAGATAGACTTCCATCGGCGTGCCGATCTGCTCGATCTTGCAATTGTTGAGCACCACGATCCGGTCGGCCAGCGTCATCGCTTCGATCTGGTCGTGGGTGACGTAGATCATCGTCGATTTGATGCGGTTGTGCAGCTGGGCGAGTTCGACCCGCGTGCGGACGCGCAACGCCGCGTCCAGGTTCGATAGCGGTTCGTCGAACAGGAATGCCTTTGGTTCCTTGACGATGGCGCGCCCGATGGCAACGCGTTGACGCTGACCGCCGGACAATTGTCCCGGCCGCCGCTCCAGCAGCGCCTCCATTTCCAGCATCCGCGCTGCATCTCTGACGCGCGCCTCGATATCGACTGAGGCCATGCCGATATTGCGCAGCCCGAATGCCATGTTTTCGCGCACGGTCATATGCGGATAAAGCGCATAGTTCTGAAACACCATGGCGACGTTACGCTGGCCGGGCGCCAACTCTTCGCTGCGCCTGCCGTCGATGGTCAGGCTTCCCCTGTCGATTTTCTCCAGGCCTGCGATCATGCGCAGCAGGGTGGATTTGCCGGACCCTGAAGGGCCCAGAAATACCATCAGCTCCCCGGCTTCCACGACAAGCGATACGTCTTGGATAACGTTAACGCTGCCGTAGCTCTTCGATACGCTGTCCAGCCGTATTTCCGCCATCCGTTCCTCCGCGAACTAGCCACTTTGCCGATATATATCATAAGTCAAGATATAGTCGAGGCGCGTGCTGGAAATTCTCAAGCATGGTTCGGGGCCGCCGCACGGCATGACATGGCCGAGATCGGCTGGAACGGGTCATGCAACGCGCGCCAATACGCCCGACATCGATCCCTCCAACTTTGGTGACACCGTGTTCCGGGCGGCACTCGCTCTCGCGACGCAGTCTTCGGTCTTCGGCCTGCTGCGGATGCCGTTCGGGCTGGGCCTGATGGCCATCGGCGACAATGAGGCAGCGGCGGCAAGCGACAGCATCGCGCCGGTCCGGTCGAGGATCGCCGCGTTCGTCGCCTCGGCCGGTAATCTGCGGGTTGGCCGGCGCCATCTACTATATCGCGGCCCTCGGCGTCGATCCGGTGGGCGCCTTCGACGTCGACTGGCAGATACGCATCCTGTTCATCATCATTGTCGGCGGTGCCGGGCACACTGGAGGGCCTGCTGATCGGCACCGCGATCCATTTTGCGCTGCGGGAGCTGCTGCAGCACCCAGGGCGGCTGGACGGGATCAAACACCCTCCAAAGACTGCTCCAGATCAAGGCCGGTTAACCTCGATTTCCCTGCCGTGCGGGCGCGACCCGGATCAGATCGCGCCGTCAGCGCCGCCTCAGACGAACTGGCTGAGCCCCGGCACCGAGGCGACAACCTTGTCGACCAGCTCATCGCCGGCATATTTTCTCGCGACAGCCACTGTCTCGCGTGCCAGCGCGGTGATCTGGCCCATGCCAAGGCCGACGCTCATCAACTGCTGGCCGAGACCCATGATGCCGCCGCCGGCCAGGCCGGCGAGGAAGCCGCCCGAACCTTCGCCACCCCATTCGGAGATCAGGTCGCGGGCGCCGGGAATGGCGGCGATCATCTTGTGGACGGCGTCGTCATCGGCCTCGCGCTCCAAAAAGCCCAGCATCATGCCAATGGACTTCTGCGCCGTTAAGGTATCGAGCCCGGTTGCGGATGCGATTTCAGCGACGAGTATAGTCATGGCGTCCTCCGATTCCATTCTTTTTCATTCTTCCAATTATTGGCTGACATTGCAGATGCTTGCAAGGTTGTCCGACGATCGGTCGCACCTTATAACAAGCCCGGACGGATTCAACACGGCAATGCGGATCGTTCGCATCGCCGCGGCGTGGGAGAAAAGCATGCTCGAACAAGGCAAGATCTATCTGGGGACCAGCCGGAAACCGGATGATACGATCAATAAGTCGGAATATCTCGACCTCCGCTATGGCAACCGCCACGGTCTGGTGACCGGCGCCACCGGCACCGGCAAGACGGTGACGCTGCAGGTGCTCGCCGAGGGCTTTTCCAATGCCGGCGTGCCGGTATTCTGCGCCGATATCAAGGGAGACCTCTCCGGTATTGCCGCCATGGGCGAGGAGAAGGATTTTTTGATGAAGCGGGCCAAGGACATTGGCTTTGCGGACTATGATTTCCAGCAATTCCCGGTGATTTTCTGGGACATTTATGGCGAGAAGGGCCATCGCGTCCGCACCACGATCACCGAAATGGGGCCGCTCTTGCTGTCGCGGCTGATCAATGCCAGCGAGGCGCAGGAAGGCGTGATCGCCATTGCCTTCAAGATCGCCGATGAAGGCGGTCTGCCGCTGCTCGACCTGAAAGACCTGCAGGCGATGCTCAACTATATGGGCGACAATGCCCAGGAATTGTCGACCAAGTTCGGGTTCATTACCAAGGCCTCGGTCGGCTCGATCCAGCGGGCGCTGCTCATTCTCGAACAGCAGGGCGCGGCGAATTTCTTCTCCGAGCCGGCGCTGAAAATTTCCGACATCATGCGCACCACCAATGACGGGCGCGGCGCGATCTCGGTGCTGGCGGCCGAGAAGCTGATGATGAATCCCAGGCTCTACGCCACCTTCCTGCTCTGGCTGATGTCGGAACTGTTCGAGCAGCTGCCCGAGGTTGGCGACCCGGACAAGCCGAAGCTGGTGTTTTTCTTCGACGAGGCGCATCTGCTCTTCAACGATGCGCCGCCGGTCTTGATCCAGCGGGTCGAGCAGGTGGTGCGGCTGATCCGCTCCAAGGGTGTCGGCGTCTATTTTGTCACCCAGAACCCGATGGACGTGCCGCAGACGGTGCTCGCCCAGCTCGGCAACCGGGTGCAGCATGCGCTGCGCGCCTATACGCCGATCGAGCAGAAGGCGGTGAAGACGGCGGCCGACACGTTCAGGCCCAATCCGGATTTCGATTGCGCCACGGTGATCACCACGCTCGGCACCGGCGAGGCGCTGGTCTCGACCATCGAGGACAAGGGCGCGCCGTCTATCGTCCAGCGCACGCTGATCCGGCCGCCGTCGTCGCGCGTCGGACCAGTGACCGATGCCGAGCGCAAAGAGGTGATCTCGGTGAGCCCCGTCGGCACTGTCTACGACCAGGACATCGACCGCGAATCGGCCTTCGAAATCCTGACGAAAAAGGCCGAAGACGCCGCCCAGGCACAGGCCCCAGCGCCGGAACAGCCGAAGACGACAGGCACGATCGGCGGCTGGACGCTGCCCGGCTTCGGCACCAATGACAATGCCGCGCCGCAGCAGCAGCAGCAAAAACGTTCCGGCTACCAGCGCGAGACGATCGTGGAAGCGGCGATGAAGTCGGCGGCCCGGACATTGGCGACGGCGGTGACGGGCGCAATCGTGCGCGGCGTGCTGGGTAGCTTAAGACGGTAAAGGCGCGCTCCGGCGCGACCTGCAAGGAGGAGGACAGAGTCGTGAATAGTCTCGATCATCGCATTCCACCGCCGCTCGTCGCGCTGATTCTTGCGGTGCTGATGTGGCTCGCGGCGCGATGGCTGCCCGCCACGCCCCTGATAAGCGGCGTGACCTATGCCATTGCGGCAGTGTTCCTGATTGCGGGCATTTTCTTCTCGGCGTCGGGCGTCACGTCCTTCCGCCGTGCCAAGACGACGCTCAATCCGGTCAAGATCGAAGAAGCGTCGAGCCTTGTGACCAGCGGGATTTACGGCATTACCCGCAACCCGATGTATGTGGGGGTGACGCTGGTGCTCTGCGCTTGGGCCTTTTTCCTTGGCTGCCTGTGGACATTGATCGGTCCTGCCGTCTTCGTCGCCTATACGACCCGCTTCCAGATCGCTCCCGAAGAGCACATGCTGGCGGTGAAGTTTGGCGAGACCTATCGCAGTTACTGCCGCCGTGTGCGGCGCTGGCTGTAGGTTCCATGGTGCGCAGCGTGCATGGCAAGGTTTGAGCCGTGGTTGCCGGCTTTGCCAACTGATGCTAACGTCATGCCAGTTCAAGAAAGGAGGGCTGCATCGTGATCGACCGTTTCGACCGCCATCGTCAGTGTGGCCCCAATCCGGCCCTGCAGATGCGTTTGCAGGGCTGACCAGGGACTGTCCCCTTCTCCGGTCTGCCTTTGCGGAACCGCGGTGCGTGCCATTTGGCCCCAGCCGCTCCCGTATTTTCCGAGCATTGACGGCTTGCATTCGCCCGTAGGCGAGGCCGCTCGGTAGACCGAGACCATCATCATGACCCTGATCAATATCCGCAATCTTAGCGTAACGCTCGCCGCGCCGCTGTTTTCCAACCTCAATCTTGCCGTCAATGCCGGTGACCGGATTGGTGTGGTTGCCGCCAATGGCCGTGGTAAGTCCACGCTGCTCAGGCTCATCGCCGGCATGGCAGAGCCGACGACCGGCGATGTGGTCCGCGCACGCGGCCTGACGATTGGCTTCGTCGAACAGAACGTGCCGCAGGGATCGCTTGGACAGGCATTCGATGCCTTTGTGCGCTCCGCATTGTCACATGACCAGGCGACCAGCGAGGGCTGGCGGGTCGATATCGCGCTCGATGCACTCGGCGTCGATGAAGAGTTGAGGGCAAAGCCGCTCGGCGCCCTCAGCGGCGGCTGGCAGCGGCTTGCCATGCTGGCCCGTATTGCCGTGACCGAACCCGATCTGCTGCTGCTCGACGAGCCGACCAACCATCTCGACCTTGCCAAGATCGGCCAGCTGGAAGCCTGGTTCGCCATGCTGCCGCGCGACATGCCTGCTATCATCGCCAGCCATGACCGCGCCTTTCTCGATGCGGTCACCAATCGGACGCTTTTCTTGCGAACAGAGCAGTCGCCGGTGTTTTCCTTGCCGTATACGCGGGCGAGGGCGGCGCTCGACGAAGCGGATCAGTCCGATGCGCGACGTTATGAGCGCGACATGAAAACGGCAGACCAGCTTCGACGGCAGGCGGCCAAGCTCAACAATATCGGCATCAATTCCGGCAGCGACCTGCTGGTGGTCAAGACCAAGCAGTTGAAGGCACGCGCGGAAAAGCTGGAAGACGCCGTCAGGCCAGCACACAAGGAGCGTTCGGCCGGCGCAATCCGGCTTGCCGATAGGGGCTTGCACGCCAAGGTGCTGGTGACGCTCGACAATGCGGCGGTCACGACGCCGGACGGCAGGCTGTTGTTCGAGACCGGCAAGCGCTTCATCTGCCAGGGTGACCGGATCGTGCTGCTAGCGCCGAACGGGGCAGGAAAGACGCGGCTCGTCGCCATGCTGCGCGCGGCCATCGAGGTTCCGGAGATCGACAGCGCTGGCATCCGGGCGACGCCGTCGCTGGTGCTCGGTTATGGTGACCAGGGGCTCGCCGATCTTGCCGACGACGAGACGCCGTTCGCCATTCTGAGCCGGCGTTTCGAACTTGGCGAGCAGCGGGCGCGCAGTCTGCTTGCCGGCGCCGGCATCAGCGTCGACATGCAGGCGAAAGCGGTGGGGAAACTGTCGGGCGGGCAGAAAGCGCGTCTCGGTCTTCTGGTTCTGAGGCTGGCCGAGCCGAACTTCTATCTGCTCGACGAGCCGACCAACCATCTCGACATCGACGGTCAGTCGGCGCTTGAAAGCGAATTGCTTGAACGGCAGACCAGTTGCCTGATCGTGTCGCACGACCGCAGCTTCATCCGCAATGTCGGCAACCGTTTCTGGCAGATCGACCGTCGCAGGATCGTCGAGGTCGATGATCCCGAGGCTTTCTTTACGTCGTTTGGTGCGGCGTGAAGGCTGCAACAGTTGCTGCGAGGGGCGGAGGTCGTTTGCTCCTCTGCCCACTCGTTTCAAAGCATGAAATCGCCCTTCACCAGATCGAGGTTGCCGACCAGCTTGATCTCCATGTCGGCGGTCTTGTCGCCATTGTCGTCCACCAGCACGAACGTATTGCCGCCGTCGTGTTCGAAGCGCACTTCGCTCGACTTGCCGTCGAAAGCTTTGCCGCCGATGAAGTCATAAGCGCCGCCGAAATTCTGACTGGCGAACATCGGCGACAGGTCGATCTTGTCGTGCTGGGAATGCTTGAAATCCTTGATCGTGTCCTGGCCGCTGGCATCGACCGTCGAATTGTCGAGGCCCTGGTACTGGAAATGGTCGGCGCCGGCGCCGCCGGTCAGCGTGTCGGCGCCGAGGAAGCCAAAGAGCACGTCGTCGCCGCCGCGGCCGTTGAGATCGTCCTTGCCGATCGAGCCTTCCGCGGTTTCGCCGTTCTCCGAACCCGCGAATTCGAACGTGTCCTGCTGGTAGGCGCTGACCTGGTAGATCTCAAAATTCTTGAACGTGCCGCCGTGGAAGCTGCCGGTGTTGAGCGACGAATTTTCCAGGTCGAGGCGATTGTGGAACTCCAGCGTATCGCCCGAGCCGGTCATCGGCGCGCCTTGGGCATTGTCGGTCAGCTCCGTGTAGAGCGTGTCGCTGCCGGCGCCGCCATCTGCGTGGATGGCACGCGGGTCCAGCGAATGGGTGGCCCAAATTCTGATAAAGTCGTTGCCACCCCGGCCCATCAGCGTGTCGGCACCGTGGCTGCCGATCAGGGCATTGTCATGATTGTCGCCCTTGAGGATGCAGGAGGTGATCGCAAAACAGTCGACACCCTCGACATTCTTCATCGTCAGCGTGCCGCCCCAAGGATTGGTGCCCGTTCCCTTGGCGAGGTCGATCTTGGCGACGCCGCCGATCGTCGAAGGAGCGTCGGTGATCGAGTCGAAGTCGATCAGGTCGATGCCGGCGCCACCATCGATAACGGCATTCTGATGGTGCCAGACATAAATGGTGTCGTTGCCGGCGCCCGCGTCCACCGTCCCCTTGCCGCCGCCGCCGACTTCGAGATTGTTGTCATCTTTGTCGCCGGTGCTGATCACTGTGCCGGTCAAGTTGTCGGCGAGCAGGAAATAGACCTGGTCGAGATTGTTGTTGATGGCGATCGTCTGGCCGCTGTAGTCGATATGCAGGCCTGTGACGTCGACGGCATGCTTGCCGTTGGTGATCAACTCTACCGAAGTGATGGTGCCGCCGGTGGCGACCCCGTTCTTGACCGCCAGATGATCGACGTCGACGACGACCTGGTTCTTGTGATTGTTCGGGTCGGAATAGGTGATGACGCCGTGCTTTTTGTCGATCTGGACGGCGGGCACCAGGGCCATGAAGCCGAATGTCTGGAACAGCGCCTGCTCGCTGAGCAGGCCTTCGTAGGTAAATTTCACGGTCATGTTCTGTCACTCCACGGGGTCTGGCAAGGTGGCTCACGGGTGAAGATAGAAGTTTTCTTACAAGCCGCCCCCCCTGATCAGGGTAGATCGCATGGCAAAGCCGTGAATATCTTGCCAAGTGCAATCGTTTTAGACATAGTTAAGCAAATGCTACATGTCCGCGTGAGGCGGGGATACTGTAGTGGCGCCAGCAAATCCGCGCCGATGCCAGATTACCTTAAATGTCGCGTGTTCGGGTTGAGGCATGATTGACCAGGATCGCATACGCACTGCAACGGAGGCCATTGTCGCGGCGGCACTGCTCGGCGAGGACTGGTCCGCGCCACTCGCCGGCCTGGCCATGGCCGCAGGCGCACGCGATGCCGTGCTGATGCGCAACACCGAAAGCCGCATGGTGACGGCGGTGGTGACGGAGCAGGCGGCCGAAGGCGTGGCGGCATTTGCCGCCGGCAAGGCGCCGCCCAATTCGCGCTATGCGCGGGTCCGCATCGGGCCGCAGCATGGCTTTCGCGTCGACTATGACGATTACAGCGAAGATGAACTGCGGCGCGATCCGTTCTACCAGGAGTTCCTGCAGCCGGCCGGCGTCTTCTGGCATGCCAACGCCGTCTTGCATGAGAGCCGCGGCGAGCATGTCGAGCTGAGCTTCAAGCGCCGCAAGGCCGCGGGACCCTATAGCCGCGGCGATGCCGAGGCGCTCGACATCATCCTTCCAGATCTTCGCGCCGCAAGCCGCATCACCCGGCAGATGCTCGATGCCGAAGCGCGAGGCGTCGTGCGCATGCTGAAGAACCGGGGGCTCGCGACCTTCGAGATCGATCGCTGGGGCAGGGTGATTGCGGTGCACGAGCGCGGCGTCGAAGGGCTGCCGGTCGATGTCGTCCACCAGCGGCTGACAGCTGTCGATCGATCGTCCCAGGCTGGGCTCGACCGGGCGATTGCCGCAGCATTGCGGCCGGATTCCGGCCGAAGCGCGCTTGCAGCCCTCAGCGGCGCCGACAGCCGCCGCTATATCCTGCAGGTGCATCCCCTTCCGGATCGCGCCCGCGACCTGTTCCTGGCGGCGTCGGCTGTGGCGGTACTGATCGAGAGGGATAAGCCGGCGGGTTATTCGCTCGCCTCGGCACACAATATTGCGCCGGTCTTCGGTCTCACCGAGCGGGAGGCTGAGGTCGCTTGCCTGCGCGCCGAGGGCCTGGAATTTGCGGCCATTGCTGTTCTGCTGAAAATAAGCCCGGACACCGCCCGGACTTATCTGAAATATGTCTATGACAAGATCGGCATCAGCCGCCAGGCGGAGCTTGTGGCGCTGATCACCCGACTCCTGGATTAGTTATCCGCGTGGGCCGGTGACGGCGAAATAAGCGCCCTGCGGATCGGTGCATTGTGCGATGAAGCCGCCGCCGGGCACTTCCGTGGGGCCGTTCAAGAGCATGCCGCCGCCGGCCTTGACCTTGTCGATGGCGGTGTCGATCCCCGCGACCATGAAATAAAAGCCCCAGCACGGCATCGGTATATTCGGCGTCTTGGTCATCATGCCGCCGGCCATCTTGCCGTTATGGTCGAAAACGAGATAGGTCCCCATCTCCCCCATGTCCATTTCCTGGTTCTTGGTCCAGCCGAACAGTTTGGAATAGAAGTCGAAGGCGGATTTCCATTCGCCGGCATAGAGTTCGTTCCAGCCGACGAGACCGGGCGTCATCGGGTCGAGTTCCGGTGGCATGGTTTCCGGCGGGATCGGCTTGAAGATGCAGATCACTGCGCCCTGCGGATCGGCAATCACCGCGAAGCGGCCGACAGTTGGAATATCGTCCGGCGGACGGCGGATCGAGCCGCCCAGTTCCGTGACCTTTTTGGCTGCGGCATCGACGTCGTCGACATAGACATAGCCGGTCCAGTTCGACGGCACGCCCATCGACTTCAGTTCGTCAGGAAGCGGCATCATGCCGCCGACGCCGCGCTCGGTACCGGCGACGTTGAAGATGGTGTAGGTCATGCCTTCACCCATCGACATCGGCCTGGTCGTCCAGCCGACAACGGAGCCGTAGAATGTCTCGGCTGCCGCAGTATCGGTGGTCATCAGTTCGTGCCAGACGAACTTGCCGTGCAAGTCGCTCATGATCATCTCCTCCGTTGGGTAGAATATCTGGCGTCCGCACCGCTATCCTCATGTGGTGCTTGACTATTTCCGTTGATATCAACATATTCTGGGCATGTCAAACCAACTGCTGATTCCTTTTTCCACGACAATCCTCATCCGGGACTGCTGTCTCTGTCTGCATGCGCAACGGGCGGCGCGCACCCTGGCCCGGCATTTCGACCGGGTGCTGAAGCCGTTCGGCATGACCAACGGCCAGTTTTCGCTGATGATGTCGCTGAACCGGCCTGAACCGGCGCCATTGGCTTCGGTCGCCACATTGCTCGGCATGGACCGTACCACGCTCACGGCTGCAATCAAAGTGCTGGAGGGCAGGGGCTGGATCAAAGTCGCCAAGGGGGCGCAGGATCGGCGGGAGAAATATCTGACGCTGACCGATCAGGGGCTGTCGGTGCTTGCGCCGGCCGTTGACGTCTGGCGCGAGACCCATGGAGAGATAGAACGAAAAATGCCGCAGGGCGAGGGGGATCGCCTGCGGCATGGATTGAATCTGCTCGCGGCCCTCGATTAGGCGGCGACCGTCACCGGCACTTCGGTGGAGGTGCGCATGGCGTGGCTGTACGGGCAGACGATGTGGGCCTTGGCGGCGAGGTCTTCCGCCACGGCGTGGTCGACGCCGGGAATATTGACGGTCAGCGCCACTTCGATGCCGAAGCCGCCGCCATCCTCGCGCGGGCCGAGGCCGACCGTTGCGGTGACCGTGGTTTCCGCCGGGATCTTCACCTTGGCCTGACCGGCGACGAATTTCAACGCACCGAGGAAGCAGGCCGAGTAGCCGGCAGCGAAGAGCTGTTCTGGATTGGTGCCGGCTGCGCCGTCGCCGCCGAGCTCCTTCGGCGAGGTCAGCGTCACCTGCAGATTGCCGTCTTCCGACTTCGAGGAGCCGACGCGGCCGCCGGTGGATGTTGCGCGGGTGGTGTAGAGGATGGGCATGGGAGGTCTCTCCGTTTGAAATTGACAAAAGCGATATAGCGCCATTTTATATTGTGCACAATATAATTTTGCAAAATATTTTCGTTCGGCTATATTGGGCAGAAAGGAGAATGCCGAACCGATGAACGACGCCATGCTGAAGCTCGACAACCAGCTTTGTTTCGCGGTCTATGCCGCCTCGCATGCCTTCACCAAGGTCTACAAGCGGCTGCTCGCCGATCTGGGCCTGACCTATCCGCAATATCTGGTGATGCTGTTCCTCTGGGAAAAGAAGGTGGCGCTGGTCACCGAGATCGCCGCGGCGCTCGGCCTCGATACGGGGACGCTGTCACCGCTGTTGAAGCGGCTGGAAAAGACCGGCTTCATTCGCCGCGAGCGCAGCCGCGAGGACGAGCGGCAGGTCGCCATCCATCTGACGCCCGAGGGTCTGGCAGCGCACAAGCTCGGTCTCCAGGTCGGCGAGGGGATCGCCAAGGCGACCGGCTGCGACCTCGAGACTTTTGGCCAATTGTTGAGCGGCGTGAAGGCGTTGCGGCACAATCTGGAAGCCGCCTGAGAAGGGTCTTCAGGCGGCAGGCTGGTTGATCTGCCAGCCGGCGATCCAATCGGTCCGCAGCCGATCGCCTTCGCCGGTGAAGAAGGCCTCGACCGTGCGGCTTGTCGTGATGCGGTCGGAGCGGAAGTTTCTCAGCGCCGTGCGCAATTCGCACCAGCCGACCAGATTGGTATAGGCGGAATAGTAGATCAGCGCGATCGGCCTGACCACGCGATTGGTGTCTCGGCCCTGCTCGTCGCGATAGCCGATCTCCAGCTTCTGCTCGTCGCGGATCGCCTGGCGGATCATGCTGAGATCCACGCCTGGCGGTTCCGGCGCCACCGTGCCCCAGGCATAGAGCGCATTGCCCATCACCACTTGCCTGAGCGGTGGCGGCACGGCGGCGGCGATCTTGCCGGTGACGCGTTCGGCAGCATCTTTCAGTTGACGGTCGCCGGTGCGCTGCAGCAGTGCCAGTGCAAGAACGATCGCCTCGGTCTCCTCGATGGAAAACATCAGCGGTGGCAGGTCGAAGCCGGCGCGCAGGATATAGCCGATGCCGCGGCCGCCCTCGATCGGCACGCGCATCGCCTGAAGCGCGGCAATGTCGCGATAGATCGAACGGACCGTGACCTCCAGCCGGTCTGCGATCGACTGGGCCGTCACCGGCCTGCCGGCGAGTTTCAGGATCTGGATGATCTCGAACAGCCGCGATGCCTTGCGCATGCCAATCTCCACCAAAAAAGCTCGGTCGCAGGGAACACTCCTGACACAACGCTGTCAATTGGCTTGCGCTACCTCATCCGTACAAACACCTGAAATGATGGAATTTCTGGAAACTATCCCGGATGATCAACAAAGGCCTCCTGACATGAATTACGCGGAAAATCTCTGGCTCTTCACGGCACTACTGTTCGGCATCATCATCGTGCCGGGCATGGACATGTTGTTGGTGCTTACCAATGCGCTGACGGGCGGGCGAGGGGCCGGGTTCGCGGCGGTGTCCGGCATCATGCTCGGCGGCATGGTGCATACATTGACCGGAACTCTCGGCGCCACGGTGCTTGCCTTCGTCATGCCGTGGCTGCGCCAGCCGCTGATCTTCGTCGGTGCGGCCTATATGGTCTGGGTCGGTTTTGGGCTGATCCGCAGCACCATCACGGTGGACAAGGTCGATGGCGCACGCGTCAGGAGTTTTCCCACCATATTCCGGCAAGGGCTTCTGACCTGCCTTTCCAACCCGAAGGCCTATCTGTTTATCATGGCGGTCTATCCGCAGTTCATGAAGCCGAACTATGGTCCGTTCTGGCAGCAGGCGGTGGTGATGGGGGCGCTGACGATTGTGATGCAGTTCGTGATCTATGGCGCAATCGCGGTCTCGGCGGCTGCGAGCCGTCAGGTGCTGCTGACAAATCAATCGGCAACGATCTATACCGGCCGCGCCGCCGGCGGCCTGATCATTCTGGCAGCAGTTTGGACGGCCTGGGAGGCATGGAGGATGTTCCATTAACCTGCCGCTTGCCCTCGTCGGACAGCAGTGTGGCGAAGGCCGCGAGCAGGATAAGCGGGGTGAGCGGCAGACCCGCCTGGCCCAGTGGCAGCATGCCAATCGGCAGGATGGCGACGAGAATTAGCGACAGCCTGAGTGGCAGCGCCGGCAGCGGCTGCTGACGATCCAGCGGCCAGAGCRCGGCAAATGTCGCGAGTGCGCCGAAATCATAGGCGACGGAATAGGGTACCACCAGCATATTGGCGATCAGCATTGCAAATGCGCGGGACTGGGGACTGCTGAGCCGCCAGAGGCTCAGGAGGAACAGGGCGAAACCGACCAGGGCAAACGGCAGGTGGATACGCATCGCGCTCGCGGCATCGAGCCCAAGACTGCGCGCCGAGCCGAAGGCCGAGCCGATCATATGCGGAAAATCGCCGCCGAACGTGTTCATGATGTCGGTCTGTTTGGGCACAATATATCGAACATAGTCGGACCAGCTCTGCGGGCCGAAGGCGAGGATCGAGAGCACGACAAGGACGATCGTCGTCGCTGCGGTCGCGGCAATCACGGCCCAGCGCCGCTCGTATATCAGCAGCAGCGGTAGGAGGAGGCCGAGCTGCGGCTTGAACGTCAGCAGCCCGAAGAGAATACCCGCCATCACCGGCTTGCGGTCTCTGAGGGCTAGCCCGCCGACCATCAGCGCAGCCGTCAGGAAGCCGTTCTGCGTAGCAACAAGATTGCCGACGATGAATGGCGTCAGCAGGATGGCGGCAACTAGCGTCCAGCTCGGCCGCAGGCTTTGCACCGCGAGCAGGTAAAGTGACAGCGTGAAGCCCAGGAACAGCGCCATGGCCGGCATATATCCGAATAGGCCAAGCGGCAGCAGGAACAGTACCGCATGCGGCGGATAGCTCCAGTTATGCGGTGGATAATCGGCGCCGAACACGGTCTTCATCGCCGCGAAATAGTTGTCCGGCTTACCGAATATAACAGAGCCATGGCCGTCGAGCATCAAATGTCCGGCCATCCAGTAATTGGCGAAATCCTTGTTCTTCACTTGAAACGGCAGCAGGTCGACCGGCGGACTCGAAAACGTCAGCGCCATCGCTGCGGCCGCCGCAATTATGACGACGGTGAGGATGAGAATCAGGGGGCGCAAGGATTGCCGCTGCTGCATCGAATGATCCGCTGGAGCCCATTTCGGGTCGTATCCTTATAGCCGATGGATCGTTGCCGGGTGGTGAACGATCACTTTTTAGCGACGTGACACCAGTTTCCTCGAGATTTTCTGGGGGGAGAGGTCGCACTTCAACATAATCTCACCAAAAAGTTATTTTGCTTTTCCGCCCAATTTGTAATGTCTAACTGTTTGAATCAGTGGCCTGATATGTCTGGGCTCAAACGCAACTGGAGATCACCAATATGATGAAGATAATACTGGCGGCCAGCATCCTCTGTCTGTTCGGCACGACCGCCGTTCTTTCCGCCGAGAACATGCATGATGCCCGCTCGCAAGCGATGAAGACGATTGGTGGCGCCGTGGGCGGGCTTGTCGCAATCGCCAAGGGCCAGAAGCCCTATGATGCCGGCGCCGTGAAGGCGTCGCTGACGAAGATCAGCGAGACGATCAAGGTCTTCCCGACCCATTTCCCGACCGGCTCCGAAACCGATGATGATGTTGCCAGCCCGAAGATCTGGGCCAACATGGATGACTTCAAGGCGCATGCCGCCAAGCTTGGTTCGGATGCCGATATGCTGCTGGCGCAGCTTCCGGCCGACCAGGCTGCCGTCGGTAACGCGCTCAACACGCTGGGCAACGATTGCGGCGCCTGCCACCAGACCTATCGCCTGAAGAAGTAAGGTTCTCTCCTGTCCGCCGCAGCCACGGCCTTCGGACGTGGCTGCGGCGGCTTTTCGTATGAGAGTGCCTCTGGTCTGCATCCGTAGGCCATGGCAAATTCGCCCAAACCAAAGCGGGAGAGAAAGCATATGGCCGGCAAAGTGGTGAAGGCGATCGGCGGTTTGATCGTGCTTGGCGTGATCGGCGCTGGCGCATTCCTCTACATCACCCGGCCGCAGCCGATGCCGGATTCCTATTGGGCCCAGGATGGCACGCCCGACGTCAAGAATGGCGAACTGGTGTTCTCGATGGGCGGCTGCGTCTCCTGTCACAAGGCGCCGGACGCCAAGCCGGGGCAGGAATTGACCTTGTCGGGAGGGCTGGCGCTGAATAGCCCATTCGGCACGTTCCACGTGCCCAACATCTCGCCTGACGACAATGCCGGCATCGGCAAATGGACGCTCGCCGAATTCGGCAACGCCATCACGCGCGGCGTCGGCCCTGATGGCAGTCATCTCTATCCGGCTTTGCCTTACAGTTCCTATATCCGCATGACGCCCAAGGATGTCGGCGACCTCTTCGCCTATATCAAGACGCTGCCGAAGAGCAGCAATGTCGCCCCGGCGCACGAGATCAATTTCCCCTTCAATATAAGGCTGCTGCTCGGAGGCTGGAAGTTCCTCTATCTCGACGATCAGCCGCGCATCCAGATGGCGACCGCCGATGAACAGGTGAAGCGCGGCCAGTATATCGTCGAGGGACCCGGCCACTGTGGCGAATGCCATACGCCGCGCGATCAGTTCGGCGGCTTCAAAGCCAATATGTGGCTGGCCGGCGCCCCCAACCCGGAAGGCAAGGGCAAGATACCGGATATCACGCCCGGCGGCGCGATCGCCTCGTGGAGCGAGGACGACATTGCCGGCTATCTCGAAAACGGCATGACGCCGGATTTCGACACGGTCGGCGGCTCGATGGTCGAGGTGCAGAAGAACATGGCCAAGCTGCCCAAGGAAGACCGCGCAGCCATCGCAGCTTATTTGAAGGTCATTCCGAAGCGCTGACTATCGGATCAGCCGACGTAGATTGCCTGGGAAGGCCTGCATGGAGTGCGGCCGGCGCCTCTTAGCTTTCGGCGCCGGCCGGCAATGTCATGTCCGTTTTCCGCACACTTTCAGCGCGAAGGCATATTCGTAGGCGATTTCCTCCAGCCGCTGGAAACGGCCGGAGGCGCCGCCATGGCCCGCACCCATATTGGTCTTGAGCAGGATGGCGTTGCCGCTGGTGGAGAATTCCCGGAGCTTCGCCACCCACTTGGTCGGCTCCCAATAGGTGACGCGCGGGTCGGTCAGGCCCGACAGCGCCAGGATCGGCGGATAGGGTTTCGCGCCGACATTGTCATAGGGCGAATAGGAGGCGATGTTCTTGTAGTCCGTGATGCTTTCGATCGGATTGCCCCATTCCGGCCATTCCGGCGGGGTCAGCGGCAAAGTGTCATCAAGCATCGTGTTGAGCACGTCGACGAAGGGCACGGCGGCGATGATGCCGCCGAATTTCTCCGGCGCCAGGTTGGCGATGGCGCCCATCAGCATGCCGCCGGCCGAGCCGCCCTCGGCGACGATCCGGTCATAGGCGGTGAATGTCTCGGCCACCAGGTGGTCGGCTGCGGCGATGAAATCGGTGAACGTGTTGGTCTTGTGGCCCATTTTGCCGTTTTCGTACCAGGCAAAGCCCTTTTCCTTGCCGCCGCGGATATGGGCGATGGCATAGACGAAGCCGCGATCGACCAGCGACAGTGCATTGGCGTTGAAGCCGGCGGGAATGGTGATGCCATAGGCGCCGTAGCCGTAGAGCAGGCAGGGCGCCGAGCCGTCAAGCGGCGTATTCTTGCGGTAGAGCAGCGACACCGGCACTTTCTGGCCGTCCGTGGCGGTGGCAAAGATCCGCCGGGTGACATAGTCCTCGATCGTGTGGCCGGACGGCACTTCCTGGGTCTTGAGCAGCACGCGCTCGCGGGTCCGCATATTATAGTCGAAGAGCTGGGTCGGCGTGGTCATCGACGAATAGCTGAAGCGGACCCAGTCGGTGTCATATTCCAGCGCGCCGCCGAAGCCGAGCGAATAGGCCTCTTCGTCGAAGCCGATGGCATGCTGCTCGCCGGTGGCGCGGTCGCGGATGAGGATGCGCGGCAGGCCCTCGTGGCGTTCCATCCAGACGAGATGGCCCTTATAGGCATCGACGGAGAGGATCAGCGTGCCGGACCGGTGCGGCACGACCTCGGTCCAGTTCTCCTTGCGAGGCGATTCAACGGGCGCCTGCATGATCTTGAAATCCTTGGCATCTCCGTCATTGGTCAGGATGAAGAAGACGTCGCCGCCCTCGGCCATCTCATATTCGATGCCGGTGTCGCGCACCGCGATCAGCTTCGGCTCCCCCGTCAGGTCCTTGGTCGACAGGATGCGGTGTTCCGAGGTCTCGTGGTCATGGATGTCGATGAAGATATAGTCATCCAGCGACGAGCCGCCAACGCCCATGAAGAAGCCCGGATCCTCTTCCTCATAGACCAGCCGGTCGGCCGATTGCGGCGTGCCGAGGAGATGATGGAAGACTTTCGAGGGCCGGTGGTTGTCATCGAGCATCGTATAGAAGAAGCTCTTGCCGTCCGGCGCCCAGGTGCCGCCGCCGCCGGTGCTCTCAATCACGTCGGGCAGATCCACACCTGTGGCGAAATCGCGGACCTTGACGGTAAAGAATTCCGAGCCCTTGTCGTCATAGCCCCAGAGGCCCTTGTCGTGACCGGACGTGTGATTGATGCCCGACATGCGGAAATAATCCTTGCCCTCGGCCTCGCGATCGCCATTGAGCAGGATTTCCTTGATGCCGTCGCCGCCATCGCGCTCGATGCGGAAATAATGCGCCTGCTCGCCGCCGGTGACGAACAGCGAGCCATAGGCATAGGGGCCGTCCTTCATCGGCACGGAGGAATCGTCCTCCTTGATGCGGCCGCGCATTTCCTTGAACAGCGTCTTGCGCAGTTCCTCCGTGTCGGCCATGGCGGCGTCCTGGTAGGTATTCTCGGCCTCCAGGTAGCGGCGGATGTCCGGGTCGAGCACGGATGTGTCGCGGAACACGTCCTGCCAATTGTCGGCCCGCAGCCAGGCATAATCATCCGTCCGGGTGATGCCATGGCGGGTGTCGGTCGCGGGTTTCTTTTCGGCTTTCGGAGGTGAGGGAAGATTGTTGAAAAGGGCCACGTTATACTCTCTCAGGAGATGCTCTTGTCCGCCAGACATAAAGGGCTGATGCTGCGACTTCAAGGCGGCTGGCGCTCGATGAGGAATTGGCCTATGAGCGCGCCGGTGAAATGCGTGGATGATGGAATGACGATATCTAGACTTCTGGCCGGCTTCGCAGCGCTCGCAGTTTCGGTGGCATGCCTTTCGGGTGCCGCAGTGCCGACGACGACGCCGATCCTGCCGAAGCCCCATGCCCATGCCAACCGTCTGCTGGAGCCCACCCTGAAGCTCAGCAGCAACATGCCGGGCCAGACGACTGTGGCACTGACCTTCGACGCCTGCATGGGCAAGGCCGATCACCGCATCCTCGATGCGCTGGTCGACAACCATATTCCGGCGACCATTTTCGTCACTGCCCGCTGGCTGAAGCACAATGCCGAGGCCTTTGCCATCATGCAGGCGCATCCCGATCTGTTCGAGATCGAGGATCATGGCCTCAACCACATCCCGGCCGTCGATCGCCCGGCCAGCATCTATGGCATCAAGTCGGCGGGTTCGCCTGAGGCGGTGGCGCTGGAGGTCGAGGGCGGCACGGACGCGATCGTCAAGGCCGGTGCGCCCAAACCGACATTCTTCCGTGGTGCGACGGCAAAATACACGGCATCGTCGATCAAGCAGATCGAGGCTTTGGGCTACAAGATCGCCGGCTATTCCGTCAACGGCGATGGCGGCTCCCTGCTCGGCAGGGTCGCCACCGAGCGCAATTATGCGCGGGCCAAGGACGGCGACGTGATCATCTCGCACATCAACCAGCCCACACATGACGCCGGCGAGGGCGTGGTGGCTGGTATCCTGGCGCTGCAGAAGCGCGGCTACCATTTCGTCTTGCTACGCAACCAGCCGGAAGTGCTGGGGCAGACGGCGCAGCGGTAAGTCAGGCGGAAAGTTTCGAGCTGATTATCGGATAGGGCTTTACCAGGATATCGCCGGGAATCTGCCATCCGTTGACCAGCTTACGGATCATGCCAAGCGTCAGAGGACGATGCTTCGACAATATCCCGGAGGCGCGGGACGCTGAGCCGAGTAGGTCGGCGAGATCACTCTGACCATAGCCCTTATTCTGCATGAAACCGGTCAGGAATTCGATGGGATCGATGTCATCGATCGGCCAATGCCGGGCCTCGTAGGCATTTACCAGATCGGTCAGCACGTCGAAGCGGTCAGCCTCAGCAGTACCCGGTTCCGGCAGATGGTCGAAATAGTGCTCGATTTCGACAAGAGCCCAATCATAGTCGGCTTCGGTTTTGAGAGGGCGGATATCATTCATCACACTGTCCTCGCATCGATCCTGTCACATTCGGCATGCGTGCCGATGAATTTGATCATCACACGATAGCACGACCGCCGTAGGCTTTCCGCCTGACTTCAACCCCGTTCTAAAGGCCAACGATCTCCCGCCAGATCTGCCAGTTCATCGAAGTGTCCGGCTGCAGCAGCGGATGGTCCGGGCCAATATTGAGTGGCAGTCCGCGGCGGCGGGCGGTCAGCGCCAGCCGGCGGTCGATGGCCGGGTCGTGGCCCGGGCGGCTGGCAAGGGCGGCGAGCGGCTCGATCGGATCGTTTGCGAAATAGCCGGAATAGGATTGGCGGATTTCGATAAGTTCGCGCAGGATATCGGGCAGGTGTTCGAACGCCTGGCCGAGGTCGCGGTGGTAGAATTCCGGCGCCGGCGGCAGGAAGGGCGATTTGAGCGTCGCCAGCGTTGTCGGCGGCAGGCCGGCGAGTTTGCGGGCGACACCGATGCTGACACCGCGCTCGCCAAGCAGATGGCAGAGATTGAGGCGCAACAGCCAGAGCGCCACGTCGCCCTTGCCGGAATTGGCCATGGCTGTCACCCGCGCCAGCGCCTCGCGCGCCAGGATGAAGCGCTGTGCTGCCGGCCGCGATGGATCGCGCGCGATCAGTCCGGCCGAAAGCGCCAGGTCATGCTCCGGGCTCGGCGAGGCGGCATTGCGCCAGGCGCTTTCATATTTTTGGGCGAAGGGCAGGGCGAAGAGCTGCTCCTGCCACGCCGCAACGGGGAGGGGTGTTGCGGCCGCCTGTGGGGTGACCAGCAGGTTGCGCGCCGCCAGCACCTCCGCCCGCTCGGGCTTGCAGGCGAAGAGATTGAGCAGGAAGCCGTCGGCCGATGCGGGATCGAAAGGCACCAGTGCGCCAAGGCCCGGCGCCAGCCGATAGATGCCGTAGCCGAGCGCCTGGAAGGCCTCGATCAGGCCGTGATTGACCTCGGCGCCATGCTTGAGTTCGAACATGACCAGCGGCGATTGGCGGCTGAAGAATTTTGCGCCGCCCGAGAGGATTTTGACTTCCTCGCCTTCGGCATCGAGCTTGACGAAGTCGATTCCCGCGTGGATGCCCTCGCGTTTGAGGAAAGCGTCCAGCGCATAGAGTTCGATTCGCTCGCGCTCGCCGCCTGCGCCATAGAGCGAATTGGTCTCGCTGTTGCCGGAGACGGAAATCTCGGCCGAGCCGTCATGGTCGGACAGGCCGGCATGGACCCAGCGCATGCGGTCGGCGAGACCGTTGAGCGCGATGCTCTGCGCCATCATCCGGCCGGGTGCCACCGTTGGCTCGAACGCCCATACATGGCCGGATGTCAGGGCAGACGCGATGCTGAGCCCGTAGACGCCATGGTTGGCGCCAATGTCGAAGGTATTCATCTCGGGCGTCACGAGCGCGCGGATGAAGTCCATCTCGTCCTCGAACCAGTCCTCCTGTTCGAGCAGGATATAGCCGGTCATCAGTTGGATCGTCGGGCTGACGCAGACGCGCACGCCGTTCTTGATGGTGATGGGCCAGGGGGCAGGCATGGTCGACATGAGCGCTTTCCGGTCAAACAGGATCAGCTGTTGACTATCGGCAAACGCTTGCCCGGGCCTGTCAGCCGGCACGCTCTACGACCATTCGCGCGTTCAACTGAGTGCGTTGCGCGCCTTGAAGCCGAGATAGACGGAATGGCTGATCCCCATGAGGATCAGGAGATTGTTGTCGAAATCGACAAAGCGAAAATTATAGACCACATGCCAGATGAAGATCGCGCCGAGGATCAGCGTCCACATAAACGCCTGCAACCGATAGAGCTGCGGTCCGTGCTCGTCCGACAGGATATCGAACAGGAAACCGCCGGAAGGGCGCTTCGCGGCCGACTCGTCGGTGAGTTGGACGGCCGCCAGTCCCGTTGCGCCGCTGATGCCCAGGAGCACCAATATGCCCGGTGTCACAAGGTTCTGATATTGGCCGGTGGATAGCCAGATGAACACGAAGCCAACGCTGGACAGGATCAGCCAGAAGGCCATCTGGCTTTTCGCCAGACTGTAGGTGCCGCGCAGGACGCTCGCCGCCGCGTTTGGACCGGCTAGCCTCGCAAGAGATCTGTCCAGCCGCATGATCTCTGCATCCGCACCGGAGATCCTCGTCTTTTTTGCGTCATCGGTTTCGCCAGCTGGGGCAGCGTCACGAAGCGCCTGGGCCTTTGTCCGTTGATCGTCCAGCTCCGCGCCGGTCCAGGTCTGGACGCCATCGCGCAGGATCGACGATTGGCGGACGTAAAGAATGAAGCTGATGATTAGGAGGCTGAGCGCCATGGCACCTGCAATGGTGACGCCCTTATAGAAAACGATGAGAACGGTCGCCCGTTTCATCACAACTTCCGGCGTGTCCGTTCGCGACCGGGATAGACCGACCGCGATCGATTTTTCAGAAAAGCCGGAGTCGGAATGCAGCAGGTCCCGCCAGAATTCTGCCGATTCCTTGGACGCATCCTCCTGCGCCGTCAGTGTGATCAGGATCGTCTGTGGCGTCGCGATCGGCTTGGCTTTCTGCTCGAGATGATCCGCCCGAAGATTGTTGAGAAATATGGACAGAGCAATGGTGGCTGACGGATCCGGGTTCTTCTCCATGGCGGCTGAAGCACCCGAAACGATCAGGCAGAGCGTGTGCTCGAAGGAGGTTCGCTTTGGCCAGGCGAAGTGGAGGGTCAGCTTGTCGGAGGCATTGCCCCAGAACCACGTCGTGTCGTCGACAGCAGCCTTTTCGGTGTCTTTGTTGACAGCAGCCTTGCGGGCGTCTTTGTAGACGCCTGCCTTCTCGGCTTCAACGCCGCATGTTTCAGCGCTGACAGCGTCGTCGCTGCTTGGCTGAAGGTAAAAAGCAGTAAGGCTGATGCAGATAATCAGTGCGACCGCGCCAAGGATCGCCAATGCACGGCTTATTTCGCGCTCTTTCATCGCCCCCTCCATCACAGGCCTCTCCCGGCACAACGCTGTTGGAGCCGGGTTTTGGGCAATGGCCTGCAACTCATACGATAGTTTAATTGTGACAGGAGGTCAATTGCGGCGTGCACCTCGGCTCCCGCCGATTTTGCCGGACATGCGGAACCGGTCTCACGACAGCGATCAGTGCGTGACCACGGAGCGTTGGATTTTCCCGAGCCTGCCGTTATAGGCTGAAGCCGACAGCATCCGATGGCGATTGCGCCGGCGGGAGGAAGAGGAGATGGTGATGGAATGGTCGAAGGCGAGCCTGCTGGCGCAGGCGATGGGCAGGATCGACGAGGCAACGCGCGCGGTGACGCCGCCGATCCATGTCAGTTCGACCTTCATCCGCGATCCGGACAATCAGTACCGGTCGGGAAATATCTATGGCCGGCCCGACAATGAAACCGTGCGCGAAGCCGAAAGCGTGCTGACCATGCTCGAAGGTGCGGCTGCGTCGATGCTGCTCGGCTCCGGCATGTCGGCGGCCACGGCGGTGTTCCTGGCGCTTCAGCCCGGCGACCATGTCGTGGCGCCGACTGTCATGTATTGGGGCCTGCGCAATTGGCTGAAGAACGATGCCACCGCCTGGGGGCTGAAGGTCGATTTCGTCGACACGAGCGATCTCGATGCGCTAAGCGCCGCCGTCCGGCAGGGCGAAACCAAGCTCGTCTGGATCGAGACGCCGTCCAATCCGATGTGGTCGGTGACCGACATTGCCGGCGCAGCTTCGATCGCGCATGGCGCCGGCGCCCGGCTTGCCGTGGACTCGACAGTTGCGACGCCGATCCTCAGCCAGCCGCTGTCGCTCGGCGCCGATATCGTCATGCATTCGGCGACCAAATATCTCAACGGCCATTCCGATATCATCGCCGGCGTGCTGTGCACGGCGCGCGAGGACGATTTCTGGGCGCGGATCAAGCGCGTGCGCTCGATGCTCGGCCAGATCCTCGGGCCGTTCGAAGCCTTCCTGTTGCTGCGCGGCATGCGCACGCTCGATCTTCGGGTGCGGGCGATGAGCGCCTCGGCCATAGCGGTCGCCACGCATTTTGCCGCTGATCCGCGGGTGCTGGACGTGCTCTATCCAGGCCTCAACACGCATCCCGGCCATGCGGTCGCGGCGCGGCAAATGCAGGGCGGTTTTGGCGGCATGCTGTCGATCCGCGTGCGGGCCGGCGAGGAGGCAGCGATCCGGACCGCGGCGAATGTAAAACTCTGGAAGCGCGCGACCTCGCTCGGCGGGGTTGAATCGCTGATCGAGCATCGCGCGTCGATCGAGGGGCTGGGGACGCCGTGCCCGAGCGATCTGCTCAGGCTGTCGGTGGGGCTGGAGACGCCGGGGGATTTGATCGAGGATCTTGGGGCTGCGTTAAGAGCAAATATGTGAATGGAGGCTGCGGCCGCGCTTTGTGGGTTGCGCTGTGGCCCTCAGGGATTGTCATGCGGGTGCGAAGAGCCGGGGACGAAATCGCGTGAATTTTTCAAGCACTTTGCGCCCGAAGCCGATGCGGATGTTCGAACCTTGAATCGAAGCGAGGATGGAAGCTACAGCCATCGTCTCCGCCTTGCTGTCAGGCGAGCGACGAGACCACAAAGACCCAGGACAATGAGAGGAGGTATCGCATGCACATACTCGCCATGGAACATAACCGTAGCCGCAGCCGCCAGCATGACGGTACTCCCGAGCAGTGAGCCGTAAAGGCGCAGTGGTTTGAAGATGAGCATGACCGCGGTCGTGAGCTCGCAGATGGCGGTCAGATAATGAAAGCCTTGCGGATAGCCCCACCGGGCGTAATCCGCGGCAATTTCGGGACTGACGAAGGTGTTGCCATAGGCCCCTATGACGAAGAAGCCTCCAAGCAGCCAGACAAGGACGTTTCCTGGGTGAAATCCGGGCATGAAGGAGGCTTTCTTCTCGAATCCCGATCGGGACAGGTTGACGGGAAGAGCACGGGCAATCTCAACGCGACGGCGCTTGAAGAGCGAGCCTGCGGCTCGCCAGGCGCCAGCCTTGCGGTGTTCGCCGCAGCTCGTCGGTGTAAGTTACGCTCGCCACCGCGCCGTTCGACAACAGGCCGAGGCCCTTTGACTCGGCCAGGATCTCGTCGTTGGGGCCTTCGTGAACGAACACGTTCGTGGTGTGATGCGCGCTTGCGTGACCCTCCTGGCTCGCCATGTGGCGGATCGCTGCAATGCCTGTGACCGGGGGAAACCCAAAAACGCTCGAGTCAAAAAAGGCATCTTCGGTAAAGACTTCACCGAACCGGTCCCACGCATGGTTGTCCACGAGGTGTGCCCAGAGCGAGAGGATTTGGTTGATCTCGACGATGTCGTCCGTGGTTGGTTTCATTTCTCATGGTCCTTGAAAGGGGATGGCGTGCAATTTCGCTGCCATGCTGGACGTCGGATGCAGCGTCCTTCCGGGACGCCAATATCCCCGCCTCACTGATCGTTCTTGTGAATGCCGGGCCCACAAAGTGCCCAGCTGAAAGCGATCACCAGTTGATCGGGCCCTGCGTGTTGAAAAACCGGCCGCTCGGTCCGGCGTCGTCCAGCAAGGCATATTTGACCGATGCCTTGACGCCGTCCTCGATGGTGACGTAGCCGCCGCCCCTGTTCAAATCGGTCATGACATAGCCGGGGCAAATGGAGTTGACCTTGATCGGCGTGTCGCGCAATTCGAAAGCAAGCTGCACGGTCAGCATGTTGACTGCGGCCTTGGAGGCGGCATAACCGAGCCATTTGACATTGGGGTTCGGGTTACCCGGGTCGCCGTTCCACCAGAGCGATCCCACACTGCTCGACAGGTTGACGATGCGTCCGCTGGCGGCCTGGCGGATCAGAGGCAGCATTTTCTGCGTCACGATCACGGTGCTGATGAAATTGACCTCGAGTGTTTCCCGCATGGCGTCCGTCGCCACGACACCCGGAAAATCGTCGGTGTCGAGCAGCAGGATGCCCGCATTGTTGATCAGGATGTCGAGCCTGCCAAAACGCTCGCCGATCGAAGACGCGGCAGCGTCAATCGTATCAGGCCGATTGAGATCGATTTCGATTGCCTCGACCGCCAGCCCCTCGGCGCGTAGGGTGTCGGCCTTCTCCTTTCCGCTTGCCAGA
Source organism: Rhizobium sp. P2_G2 (assembly GCF_056403555.1). Lineage (NCBI taxonomy): Bacteria > Pseudomonadati > Pseudomonadota > Alphaproteobacteria > Hyphomicrobiales > Rhizobiaceae > Rhizobium > Rhizobium sp. P2_G2. The sequence continues at coordinate 63,961 of NZ_JBFUFF010000020.1, read as the reverse complement.
TCGCGTGCGCCGAGAAGGATGAACACGCCCTCACGGCCGAGCTGGCGAGCCGTTTCAAAACCGAGGCCGCGGGTCGCGCCGGTGACGAGTGCGATCTTTTGATGTGTGGGCATTCATTTTCTCCGGGCAGGCGCGCCTTGCTGGGCGACGCTGTTTGCAATGACGTTGCTCAGCAACGCATTGTGAAATTGCACGGAAAATTATGTCTGTCAATGACAAATGTCACTAGGTGACATTTTGTTGGAATTGGACGATGCTGGCCGCCCGGTCGAAGAAATCGGGCAGCGACATTGCAGCTCCTCCCTCCACCCAACTGCTGATCGATGCCCGAATGAGCGCGAAAACTGTTCCCGCGATCGTATAGGCGACAATGTCCGGGAGCGGAGACGGTCTGTCCGGGGAGGCGAGGATATGGGCGACTTCGTCGATCAGCTCGGCAATCATCTGTTCCTTTCGCGCGGAAATGCTCCTGTTGGAACGGATTGCCGTCTCGATGGTAAGGAAGAAGCGCGATTTCTCCTCGAAGGCCATCAGCATCGCCCGCGCAGCGGCAAGAAGGGCTGCCACCGGCGGCTCCGACTTGAGCCGCTCCTTCAGCTCTTCCCGGATGATCGTCATGCCGTCCTGCACCCAGCTGACGATCACATCCTCCTTTGTCGGGAAATAACGCAGCAGCGTACGGGGCGAAACGCTGACGGCAGCAGCGATATCGGCGACGGTCGTCTCCTCGAAACCGCGCTTGTGGATCAGGTCCAGCCCGGCCTCAAGCAACTGCGTTCGCGTGCGATCCTTCTTGTCTTCCCGGAGTCCCAAGATTTTCTCCACGCTGAATGCGATGGGCTTCTTTTGACACATAATGCCATTTGTCGTCCAGCGACAGAGATACGGCTTGGAGCCAAGCGACCTCACGCTTTTGAGGACGGCAACTCTGTATTCCCAGCGACTGGCGCCCCAATGAGACGGAAAGCAGCCCTTCGTGCCGCCTGCATCACTCCTTCTCCACAGGCCCGTCCAACACTACCCTATCCGACCCGGTCAAAATCGATCGTCAGCTTATTTCCCTCGATTGCCGATCTCGCGGTGGAACACCCGGTCAACGATCACAAAGGCCGAAGGCATGCACCTTCGACTTCGCCACCGGTTCGCCCTAAATTGCCAGATCGAATGAAGCTTCGTGCAAGTCTTGCGAATGCTTCGCGAGCGACAATGCGACGACACGAACCGGAGAAACAAATGATAACAGAACATGTCGCGCAATGGACCAATCGCCAAAGGGAGCAGTTCCGGCTTTGTGATGCCCTTGACCAGATGGCCGAGCGTCTGCCGCTGTTCGAGGTCCAGGCGTGCGCGGAAGTCGTTTCGAAAATGCTGTCGACACTTTCGTCGGCTCACGCTTACGAGGAGGGCGAATTGTTTCCGCGGCTCGAGGCAAGCTCGTCACAGATCGGCGGCGTGCTATCGATTTTTCGAGCCCACCACGCTGAAGACCGTGCGGAAGCAGAGCGGATCGCGTCGTTGATAGCAGACATGGCGGAACGGGGTGTGATGGACGTGATTGCGCAGTTGAAAATTCAAATGCCGCTCTTCGCCCGCAGTCTGCGCAGGAACGTCCAGTTCGAACAGGCGATCTGCCGCGCCTTGTTTGCCGCGGCAAAATCCTCGACGGACCAGTCGGGAACCGTGCGCCGGATGGCGTCGTAGAGGATGGGCAGGGTGGGGCCGCATTGCGGCCCCGTCTGCAGCTTCACTTCTTCCAGGTCTGGTTCTGGCCGGGCTGACGCTGGCCCTGGAGACCCTGGCTCTGCGTGTTGCGTTGATCCTCGACCTCGACCTCGGTATGGCGGACACTGTCGTCGACGGTTTCAGTCCGCTGGCTCTCGGATTTCTTCAGCACCACTTCCTCGGTGACCCGGGCGTCCTTCCGGACTACGGGCTGTTCGTGACGCTCTTCCGCTTCGATGGTCCGGTCGCGGAAAGCCGTGTCGGCGTCGGTGATTGGGCGGTCGACATTGCGCCGCTCGACAGAGACGTTCTGGTCGCGGAGCGTCACTGCTTCGGAAACCGGCGTGTCGACGACGTAAGAACGCACGCGCACGCTGCCGCTGTCGACGTCGCGCTTGCCGATCTTGAGGTCCTCCTTGACGACCGGAATGACGTCCTCGCCCGCGGTGGAGCGATCGACCGCGAAAGCATCTTCCGTGGTGCGTGACGCCTGGTCGGCGCGAAGGGACGACGCTGAGCGATCGAAGCCGGGATTGCTCGGCGTCCATCCTTCGGCGCGCCAGCTGTCGGCCCATTCGTCGACGTCGATCGTGCCTTCGTCATCGAGAATATCGAGCGCCTGGCCGTGCTGCGTTTCTGTGACATTGCTGACGGTCACGAGATAACCGCCCCGGCGCAGACCTTCCGCATAGACGGCGCGGTCGTCATCGGGGAAAAAGAAATCGCCGAGTGCAGCCCAAAAGCCGCGGCTTTCGCCGACGTCGGTGGCAGCGACATTGTCGGATTCGTTGCCGGGAACGAGCCGGACATCGCTCTGCGCAATCCCTGCGGCGACGAGCTCACGCGTTGCCTCTTCGGCGTCGGAGCGATCTCGGAAGAAGGCTGTCAGTGTACGCGCATTTTGGGTTTCCATTTAACTCTCCTGTTGGTTTTTCTCTGGGTAAATCACTTCCCGTTCGACGATCGCCTGCTGTTTGCGCACTGTGACGGGCACTCGTACGGTCTGCTGGTCGCGCCTTCGCATCACGTGCAGCTCTTCCCGCAGCACCAGCCTCTTCTCGACCACGAGGACTTCTTCAATAACGGGAATGATCGTCGTATCGCCTTCGACACGAACCTCGGGGGCAGTGGTCACGATTTTGTCTATCGGCACCCTCTTTACCTCGACGTCGCAGTGTTCGAGATCAGCAGTGGCATGCTCCACGATTTCCTGGGTGACGGTCTGCACCCGCACACGTCCGGTGATCCGCTCTTCGACGCCGATGCTGATTTTTTCTTCCGCCAGGGGAATGCGTATCGATCCGTTCATGCCTGTTCCTTTCATTTGGGAACGATCGCGGAGTCGCTTAGTTCCGAAGTTTTACCCGGAAGAGGCAAGATCATGGCTTGGCAGGGTGAAATGAGTGCTATCCGGCATTATGCCATGTCGCCATGGGGGTAAGCATGGAGAAAGTCACCGAAGCGTAGGCCCGTCCGTTTCAGACCGACGTGTCCGCGGAAACCGGCCATCTTCCCGCCGTGAAGCTTTCAAACATTGCGGGAGTTCGGGTGAAGCGCTCGGTTGGACGGAACGGGACACGCCTGGCGTTTCGTTGCCCGCAGCGAGAAATCGGCAAAATCACTACGTCTTCCATACCCGTCGTGGCCGATTGACACGGTCGGGTCTTCGAGAGTCAAAAGTGTTCGGCCCGCCAAAGGTTCCTTCGTGTCAATCGGGCAAGGCCTGCGCCAGGGCGCGGAGGCACCGCCATCTTGCCCCCAACCGGCCGCCTGGCAGATGGTGGCCAAGATGGCGGGATCGCTTCGCGCCGAAGGTGGGCGCGAGGGTGGTTACGTCAGGAGCGGACGTGGGGCGGCAGCACCGCTACGCCTTTCTTGCGCAGCGGAAAGCATGGCGACCACGCAGGCCAGTGCAAGGGTTATGGCGCCCAGCACCGGCAAGCTGCGATAGCCATATCCGCCGTCGAGCAGGCCGGCGCCGACCATCGCTGCGATGGCAATGCCGATATTGAAACCCGATGGGATGAGCGAAGAGGCCAAAGTCGGTGCATCGGCCGTCCACATCAGGATACGAGCCTGAACCGGGGTACCAATTGCGAAATTGAGAGCACCCCAGACGAAAATCGTCGCGGCCATAGGCAATGGATAGGGGCTGACCAGATAGAGCATAACGAGCACGCCGGCCTGAACGGCAAGCATGACGATCAGCGCCGGCATCAGTTTCCAATCCGAAAGCCGCCCGCCGATCAGGACACCCAGTGTTGCCCCGACGCCATTGAGCAGCAGTATCCAGGGAATGACCATGGCATCAAGGCCCGTGACTTGCCTGAGCAGTGGCGTGATATAGGTGAAAGGCACCATTTGCCCGATCATCAGCGCCAGCATGATGATGAGCGAGGTCCAGACCTGCTGGCGGCCGAGCACGCGCACCTCGCGGCTCAGATGGCTGGCATGCTGAGGTTCGGCTTGCGTCTGCGGGATCAAGGCCCAGATGGCGGCCAATGCCAGGACGCCGACCACCGTCATTGCCCAGAATGTCGCCCGCCATCCCCAGAGTCCACCGATCGCCGCGCCCGCAGGCACGCCGATGATGTTGGAGACGGTTAGGCCCGCGAGGATTACGGAGACGGCACGACCCCGAAATGCCTGCGGCACGAGGCTGATCGCAACCACCATGGCAATGCCGAAATAGGCGCCATGCGCGATGGCCGTGGCAATCCGGAAAAGCAGCATGGCGGCGAAGCTGGGCGCGAGTGCACAGGCGATTTGCCCCAGGCAGAAGGCGATCGTCAGGACGATGAGAATGGTGCGGCGTGAGACACGTCGTGTCGCCATGGTCAATAGCGGTCCGCCGATGGCAATACCCAGTGCATAACCGGACACCAGATAGCCGGCGAACGGGATCGAGACGCTCAGCCCCGTAGCGACATCCGGGAGGATGCCGGCGATGACGAATTCGGTGGTGCCGAATGCGAATGCGGCCAGAAATAGGGCGAACAGGGGTAGGGGCAAATCCGGCTCCTGTGGGGGAGATATAAGGATTTCTTTATGTCATGCGGAGTGTTGGGGCAAGGGTGATTGGTGTTGTGGGGGAGGGGTGGTCGAGATGCCGCCAAACGCAACTTCGGGTCAGCAGCGCTTCGATAAGTCCGCTGAGTCAAGCTCTGACGTGCCATTTAAAGCTTTCTCCGGTTGCGTGGCGAGTACGCGTCTGATCTGAGGTAAGGGCGATGAGCGCCTCACCACAGTCATCGCCCCACACTTCCCCGTCGATCGCGGCGGTTCGGCGAAGAGGCGGCGATGCGGATCGCGGCGAATGTGAAACTCTGGAAGCGCGCGACCTCGCTTGGCGCGGTGGAGTCACTGATCGAGCATCGCGCTTCGATCGAAGGGCCGGGGACGCCGTGCCCGAGCGATCTGCTGAGGCTGTCGGTGGGATTGGAAACGACAGCGGATCTGATTGCGGATCTTGGGACGGCGTTGGGAGCGCATATGTCAGTAGGGGGCGCGCTTTGCGCAATAAGCAGACCAGACGGCCGTCAATCTGCAGTTGGTGCACGTCCGGTTGGCGAGTCTCTCACCAAAGAATTCGGTGTAGACGCACTTATAAGTGCACACGCACAAATTGTTGATGAGGAGGCGGATGCTGTTGTATCCTCACAGGCAGTGAGTCCGCCTGTTGCCGCATGTGAGGGGTCAGATTGTTGAGTGACCGAACGTTTCAGGCATATGTTCGTGACTGGTCGAGGTGAAGATTTTTCGGATCATCTGACCCTCCCAGGGGTTCCTTCAAGTCGAAATGCTAATCCAAGTCGCTTTTTCCTCGTGGATCAAGGAAATGGCTCAAGCGCTGATATGATTTGCTCTGCGCCGAATGATCTGGATTCTGATCAGACTTGAAACATTCGCGTTTGGCGCGTCTGATGTCGTCTTCGAATTTCTTGGGAATCAATGAATGCGCGAAATATTCGTTAGCCACGCTGTGGCCGATCGACATCTTGCCGAGCTGTTGGTCGAATTCCTCGTCGATGCCATCGGTGTCTCGCCGAAGTCGATCTTCTGTTCCAGTCTGCCTGGCTTCGGTGTCGAGCTGACATATGACTTCAACGTTGACATGTGGAAGCAAATTCAAGATCCGAAGCTGGTCATCCTACTCATGACACCGTCATATATGGACAGCGCCTTCTGCCTCATGGAGGTGGGTGCCACGTGGGCAAGGTCTTTGAGACCCCTCCCGATCGTCGTGCCACCAATGTCGTTCAATGACGTCACCAAGACGATCGGACTCAAGCAGGGCTGGGACATCACCAACACAGAGATGCTCCAAGGTGTCCGACAGACCGTTGTCGAAGTGCTTGGGATTGAGGGGCACGACAACCACATCTTCGACCGCAAACGAAAGCGTTGGGAAAGCGATTTGCCAAACGCCCTTAGCAAATTGGCAGTCTCGCCGAAGGTCGCCCGTGGCGATTACGACAGGATCGAAACTGAGAACCGATCTCTTCAAAGTCAACTGACCACCATCAAAGCCGATAAGTCGTTGATCGAACGGAAGCTGACAGCACTTCAAGAGCTTCGTCCAGTGGCGCTGGTGATCGAGAGCGAGCCGAGGATTGCCGAAGACTTGTCGAGCCTCCTCGATCGGCAAGGTTTCTTTGTCGCCGGCGTCGCGCGAACCGAGCGAGACGCAGTGGATATGGCCACGCGCACGAAACCTGATTTGATCACGGCTGAGATCATCCTCGCCGATGGCAGCTCCGGTCTCAGCGCTGCCAACAGAATAATGACGTTCGCCGACGCATCAGTGGTTTTCGTCACGGCGTTTCCGGAGAAGCTTCTATCTGCATCCAAGCCCGAGCCGTTTGCACTCGTGGTCAAGCCATACGACCTCGGTACTTTGGCGACGATCGTCAGGTCGAGCTACGAGAGGCTTCTTGGGGACCGGGCTTCGCGTGAACGATTGGCCCGATCCTCCCAGTGACCGTCAGACCGGTTTCACGGCTAGGCTCATCACTGAGACATGACCAACCGAACTCATTACTCCCTTACGCCCGTCGCGACAGCTGCCTGAAGCCAGGTCTAATCGGTGTGCCGCACGCTGATCGAAATCCTCAACTCAACGGCGAGATCGCGGCGTCCCGCATCAGCAGGCATATGTGTAGTGCGTAACTACACAACTTCTTTGTTGCATGCCCGGTTTGGGTCACAAGCTGCCCGCACCGCTCCATCACACCCTCTCCACAAACCCGTCCAGCACCCGTTTCTGCCCCGCCCGATCAAAATCGATCGTCAGCTTATTCCCCTCAATCCCGCTGACATTCCCATTGCCGAACTTGATGTGGAACACCCGATCCCCGATCGCAAAAGCCGAGGGCGTATCCACCTTCGATTTCGCCACCAGTTCCCCCTGGATGACCTTCCCCGTCGGTCCCGCCTCGCCATAGCCGACGCGCTCGACTGCCATGCCTGAGCGGCTGCCCCAGTTGTTGCGGGTGGCGTCGGTCTTGTTTTGCTGGGCGCGCTGCCAGCCCGGCGAATTGTAGCCGGAGGAGAAAGGTTCCTGGCGGTCGAAGCGGGATTGGCCGTAGGGGTTGCGGCCGTAGCCACCGTAGTTCTGTTCGACTTCGGCGACCTCGACATGATCTTCCGGCAGTTCGTCGAGGAAGCGCGACGGGATGGTCGATTGCCAGAGGCCGTGGATGCGGCGGTTGGAGACGAACCAGATGTGCAGGCGCTTCTTGGCGCGGGTGATGCCGACATAGGCGAGGCGGCGTTCTTCCTCCAGGCCGTTGCGGCCGCCTTCGTCGAGCGAGCGCTGGTGCGGGAACAGGCCTTCCTCCCAGCCGGGCAGGAAGACGGTGTCGAATTCCAGGCCCTTGGCGGAGTGCAGCGTCATGATCGAGACGGCGTCCATGCTCTCGTTCTGGTCGACTTCCATGACCAGCGACACATGCTCGAGGAAGCCGCGCATGGATTCGAAACTGTCCATCGAACGGATCAGCTCTTTGAGGTTTTCCAGCCGGCCCGGCGCTTCGGCGGTCTTGTCGGCCTTCCACATGTCGGTATAGCCGGATTCCTCAAGTATCTGTTCAGCGAGCTCGGTATGCGGAGTCGATTCAAGCGCTTGCTGCCAGCGTTTGAAGTTCGTGACGAGGTCGAACAGCGACTTGCGCGTCKTGGGTTTCAAGTCCTCGGTCTCGATCAGTCGGGCAGAGGCTTCGAAGACGGGGATGTTTTCGCGCCTTGCATAGTCGTTGAGGAAGCGGATCGTCGTGTCGCCCAGGCCGCGTTTCGGCGTGTTGACGATGCGCTCGAAGGCAAGATCGTCGGCCGGCTGGCAGACGAGGCGGAAATAGGCGAGCGCATCGCGGATTTCCATCCGCTCATAGAAGCGCGGGCCGCCGACGACGCGGTAATTGAGGCCGAGCGTGACGAAGCGGTCTTCGAATTCGCGCATCTGGAAGGAGGCGCGCACCAGGATCGACATGTCGTTGAGCTTGAAACCCTTGCGCTGGAGCTGCTCGATCTCCTCGCCGATGGCGCGGGCTTCTTCCTCTGAATCCCAGGAGGCGTGCACCTGCACCTTGTCGTCGTCGGGATCGGCGGAGTCGGTGAACAGCGTCTTGCCGAGCCGGCCTTCATTGTGGGCGATCAGGTGGCCGGAGGCGCCGAGGATATGGGCGGTGGAGCGATAGTTGCGCTCCAGGCGAACGACGGTGGCGCCCGGAAAATCCTTTTCGAAGCGCAGGATATTGTCGACGTCGGCGCCGCGCCAGCCGTAGATCGCCTGATCGTCATCGCCGACGCAACAAATATTAATTTGTTGCGATTCTTTTGCGCTCACGCTGTCGCCGCTATCGCGGCTGCGCTCCGCGGGGGCGGGCGAAACGTCGCCCGGCCAGCTACCGCTGGCTCGGCCTTCGGCCGGCTGTGCCTTACCTACAGGCTGGTCTTTCCGCTTCGGCCGCTGGGCCAGCAACCGCAGCCACAGATACTGCGCCGTGTTGGTGTCCTGATACTCATCGACGAGAATGTAGCGGAAACGGCCCTGATAGTCCGCCAAAATATCCGGATTGTTGCGGAGAATGCGGATCGGGTGCAGCAGCAGGTCGCCGAAATCGCAGGCGTTGAGTGTCAGCAGGCGGTTCTGGTAGGCGGCGTAGAGTTCGCGGCCCTTGCCGTTGCCGAAGGAGCGGGCGTCGCCTTCCGGGATCTGGCTCGGGTCAAAACCCTTGTTCTTCCAGTTGTCGATCATCAGCGCGAATTGCCGCGCCGGCCAGCGCTTGTCGTCGAGGCCTTCGGCCTGGATCAACTGCTTGAGCAGTCGGTTGACATCGTCGGTGTCGAGAATGGTGAAATCCGACCTCAGCGACACGAGCTCGGCATGCCGGCGTAGGAATTTGACGCCGATCGAATGGAAGGTGCCGAGCCATGGCATGCCCTCGACGGCTTCGCCGGCCAGCTTGCCGATGCGCTCGCGCATTTCGCGCGCCGCCTTGTTGGTGAAGGTGACGGCGAGGATCTGGCTGGGGTAGGCGCGGCCGGTGGCGAGGATATGGGCGATGCGGGTGGTCAGCACGCGCGTCTTGCCGGTGCCGGCGCCGGCCAGCACCAGGACGGGGCCATCGAGCGTTTCGACGGCGCGCAGCTGTTCCGGGTTCAGGCCCTCGAGATAGGATGGCTTTTGGACGGAGCCTTGACGCACGGCGAGCGCACGGGCGGCCAGGCCGCCGCCGGGCTTGTCCGTCGCTGTCGGCTTCTCCGGCTTTCGTGGCGCATGCGCTGCTTTGGGCGCAGGCTCCTCGTCGAAGAAGGGGATGTCATCAAAGCCGCTCATCTTGCCTCCCATGCCCGATTCGGCGATTTTTGGCAAAGGCCGGTCACGATTTGTTCACAGAGCACGTTCACAACTACATTACAATTCGTCCATGTGACAAATGCCAACTTGCCCCATGCAAACTAATCAAAGATAAGCATTGATGGGGGAGAATCCATGGCGCGCCCGGAGACCCTTGATGCGCATCCTGACCCAACTCTTGACCGGCCTGGTTTTCTTCGTCGTCGGCGCGCTCATCCTCATGCACTACATGCCGGGTTCGGCGCCTTTTGCCCGCAAGCTCGGCGTACCGGAAAACATCGTAGCGTTGGTGGGCCGCGAGGCGCCGACCGCTAAGCCGGGCGACAAGAGCCACCGCGGCGGACTGAACGGCCAGTTGACGGTCGTGGTCAAGCCATCCAGGACCGGCGAGGTCGCCGACCGGCTGAATGCCATTGGCGATGGGGTTGCGGTACGCTCGGTGGCAGTGACGCCGCTGGTGCCGGGTCAGGTCGCCGAGGTGCTGGTCAAGCCGGGCCAGAAGGTCAATGCCGGCGATGTCATCGCCAAGCTCGATGACGATATCGAGAAGATCGCCGTGCAATCGGCCAAAGTGGCGCTTGAAGCGGCGCAGAATACGCTCAGCCGCAACCAGAATGTCGAGAAGATCATTTCGCGCGCCAATCTCCAGGATGCGCAGACGGCGGTGCAGACGGCGCGGCTCAATCTGTCGATGGCTGAGCTCAATCTCTATCGCCGCGACATCCGCTCGCCGGTGTCAGGCATTGCCGGCATCGTCAATATCGACGTCGGCGCCTATGTGACGGTGTCGACGCCTGTTGTCACCATCGACGACCGTTCGACGCTGCTGGTCGACTTCTGGGTGCCGGAACGGTTTACCGGTCTGGTCAAGATCGGCCAGGCGGTCGAGGCCGATCCGATCGCCAGCCAGAAGACCTATGCCGGCAAGATCCAGGCGATCGACAACCGCATAGACGTGGCGAGCCGCACCCTACATCTCAGGGCCGAAGTGCCGAATGAGAATGACGAGCTGCGTGCCGGCCAATCCTTCGAAATGGTGATGCAGATGCCCGGCGACACCTGGCCGTCGGTCGATCCGCTCGCCATCCAGTGGGACAGCAACGGGTCCTTCGTCTGGCGCGTCGGCAAGGACAGCAAGGTCGAGAAAGTGCCGGCTGTCGTCATCCAGCGGAATTCCGACAGCGTGCTCGTGCAGGGCAAGATCAATCCGGGCGACCGGATCGTCACCGAGGGGCTGCAGCGGCTGCGCAACGGGCTCGAGGTCAAGCTCTACGACGAAAAGGACGGCAAGAACGATCCCAACAAGGTCGCAGAGGCGGACCAGACCAAGGCGGCGAGCCCATGAAAGCTGCCTCCACGGTCCAGAGGGCGTTTTCCGCCTCGCTGTTCGTGCGCCGGCCGATCCTCGCCTTCGTGCTCAACGCGTTGATCGTTGTCGCCGGCCTTGCCGCTTTCCGCGGCATCGAGGTGCGCGAACTGCCCTCCGTCGACCGGCCGATCGTCACAGTCCGCAGCCTGCTGACCGGCGCCTCGCCCGAGACCATGGACCGTGAGGTGACGGATGTGATCGAGGGCGGCGTGGCGCGCGTCACCGGCCTCAAGGCGATGCATTCGACCTCGGCTTTCGGCACCAGCAAGGTGACGCTCGAATTTTCCGATTCCACCGATCTTGCCACCGCCGCCGCCGATGTGCGCGATGCGCTGAGCCGCGTCAGCAACAATCTGCCCCTCAACATGGACGCGCCGCAGATCGTCAAGGCCGACGCGGACTCGGACCCGGTGATCCGGCTCGCGGTGACGTCGACCGTGATGAAGGCCGAGGACCTGACGGCCTATATCCAGGACAGTATCGAGTCACGGCTGGCCTCCGTCGATGGCGTCGCCGACGTGCAGTATTTCGGCGACAAGAAGAAGGCGTTTCGCGTCGATATCGACCAGGCCAAGCTTGCCAGCCGCGGGCTGACCATTGCCGACCTGAAGGACGCGCTTTCCACCGCAGCCCTCGACGTGCCGGCCGGCTCGATCGAAAGCCCACAGACCAATATCGTCGTGCGCGCCACATCGGACCTGACGACGCCCGAGCAGTTTGCGGCGATGATCATCAATGGCAAGGTCAGGCTCGGCGATGTCGCCACCGTGTCGCTCGGCGCGGAGGAGGGCACGTCGACGATGCGCTCCAACAGCATTGCCGGCGTGGGCTTGGGCATTATCCGCCAGGCGCAATCCAACACGCTCGACATTTCGCGCGGCGTCCGCGCCATGGTCGCCGAATTGCAGAAAACCATGCCGAAGGGCATGGAAATCCGCGTCACCAGCGACGATGCCAATTTCATCCGCGGCGCGATCGAGGAAGTGGTGGCGTCGCTGATCCTTGCCGTCATCATCGTGGTGGCGGTCATCTTCCTGTTTCTCAGGAGTTTCACCGCGACCCTGATCCCGACGATCACCATGCCGGTGGCACTGATCGGTGCGCTGGCGGCCATCTATCTCGCCGGCTTTTCGGTCAATATCCTGACATTGCTCGCTATTGTGCTGGCGACAGGCATGGTTGTCGACGATGCCATCGTCGTGCTCGAAAACATCGTCCGCCATCGCGCCGAAGGCATGGGGCCGCGAGCAGCGGCCGTGCTCGGCACGACGCAGGTGTTCTTCGCCGTGGTGGCGACGACGATCACGCTTGCGGCCGTGTTCGTGCCGCTTGCCTTCCTGCCCGGCCAGGCCGGCGGTCTGTTTCGCGAATTCGGCTTTACTCTGGCTGTCTCCGTGCTGCTTTCGGGCCTGGTGGCGCTGACGCTCTGCCCGATGCTCGCCTCGCGCATGCTCGGCCGGCATGATGTCGAGGAGCATGGTGGGCTGCTCGGACTATTCGGCACCGGTTTTGCCAAGCTTTATGAAAAGACGCTCGCCGTCGTGCTCGCGGTGCCGGGCATGGTGGTTGCCGCGGCTGTGCTGATCTCGTTTGCCGCGGTCGTGGTGTTCTTCTCGCTCGGCCAGGAACTGACGCCTCGGGAAGATCGCGCCACGATCATGATCCGGGCGCAATCGGCGCAGGGCTCCAGCCTCGAATATACCCAGGACCAGCTCGCCAAGGTCGAAGAGCAGTTGCAGCCGCTGATCGACGGCGGCGAGATCCAGAACATCTTCACCATCAGCGGCCAGAACGGCCAGGCCAACCAGGGCATGATCATCCTGACCCTTGCGCCATGGGAAAAGCGCGTCCGTTCGCAGGCAGACATTTCGGCCGATGTGCGCAAGGCGCTGCTGGTGGCACCGGCGCTGCAGGCCAATATCGTCCAGCCCAACAGCCTCGGCATTCGCGGCGCCGGCAGCGGCCTCAACTTTGCGCTTCTCGGCAATGACTATGACCTGCTCTATACCAATGCGGCGAAGATGATCGATGCGCTGAACGCCAGCGGCAAGTTCGACCTCGTGCGGCTCGACGCCGACCCGACGCAGGCGCAGATCTCGATCAATATCGACCGCGAGCGCGCGGCCGATGTCGGCATCAACATTGCCGGCCTGGCGGATGCACTGCAGGCGCTGCTTGCCGGCACCTCGATCGGCACCGTCTATCTCGATGGCCGTTCCGTCGACATCATGCTGGTGTCGACCAACAATCCGATCGATGACCCGCAGGACCTGCAAAACATCTTCCTGAAGACCAAGGACGGCAAGTTCGTGCCGATGTCGACGGTCGCCTCGCTTACTGAACGGTCGATCCCGCCGCAGCTGGCGCGCGAGCAGCAGACGCGGGCCGTGTCGATCACCGCCGTGCCGAAGGATGGTTTTGGCTTGGGTGACGCGCTGGCGCTGGCGGAGACCACCGGTGCGACGATCCTGCCGCAGGGCGTGCATATCCTGCCGCTCGGCGAAGCAGCGACGCTCCATGAGAATTCGTCGGGCATGACCGGCGTGTTCGGCTTTGCGCTGGTGATTATCCTTCTGGTGCTGGCCGCGCAGTTCGAAAGCTTCCTTTCGGCGCTGATCATCATGTCGACCGTGCCGCTCGGGCTTGCCTGTGCGGTGTTTGCGATGATGCTCACCGGCCAGACGATCAACATCTACAGCCAGATCGGCCTCGTCATGCTGGTCGGCATCATGGCTAAGAACGGYATCCTGATCGTSGARTTCGCCAACCAGCTGCGCGACGAGGGCCAGAGTGTGCGGGATGCGATCGGCAATGCCTGCCGCATCCGTCTGAGGCCTGTGATGATGACGATGATCGCCACCGTGCTTGGCGGCGTGCCGTTGACGCTGGCGGCCGGCGCCGGTGCGGAAGCGCGCGTGGCGCTCGGCTGGGTGATCGTCGGCGGCCTTGGGCTGGCGACGCTGGTGACGCTCTATATCACGCCCGTTGCCTATCTCCTGATCGCCGGCCTGACCAAGCCGCAAGCACATGAGGAAGGTCGGCTGGCGCAGGAAATGGAGGAGGCGCAGGCGCTCGACCGCGAGGACGAGAAAGCGCGCGACCTGCCGCCGCCGCTCGCCGAGGCCGCCGAATGATCCGAGTAGGTCCGAGATAAATCACGATGATCCGGAAATATTCGATCACGCTGCATGGACACAGAACCTCCTTCTCGCTCGAGGAGGAGTTCCACAACGAACTCAGGGCGCTCGCGGCCGCGCGCGGGCGCTCTCTGGCGGCCGTCATAGCCGAAGTCGACGAGACGCGCGACGAACGCGACAACCTGTCCTCGGCACTTAGGGTGCATGTGCTGAGGAATTGCATGAGGATGGGCGGGGTGGACAAGACCGTCATTGAAAGTGCGGCGACGATCGTGCCGGTGAGCGATATCCGTCGCAGCGCGGATTTTTATGTCAACGTGCTCGGCTTCGAGCTGTGCTTCCTCGCCGGCGATGGCAGCTTCGCGCGGGTCTCACGCGACCAGGCGATGATCCAGTTCATTCACACCGACAATCCGGACGTGCTGAACGCCACGGCCAACAACATTTCGATCTATCTGACGGTCGACGGGGTCGACCGGCTGTTCGACGTGCTCAGGCCGGCGCTGGGAGAACTGCCGGAGGGCAGGGTGCGGCCGCCTTTCGACCAGTCCTACGGCATGCGCGAATTCCATGTGAAGGACCCGGACGGCTGTCTGCTGTTTTTTGGTGAGCGCGTTGCGGGTTAGATGCGGTCGGCGATCGCTGTGAACCAGGCAATTCGGACCATTCCCTCGGCAGTGAGGGCGGTCGTTCCTGTGTAATATTGTCGCAGGTTGCAGCGGTTTCCAGACATGACCCGCGGTTGACAGCACAACCATTTCAAGTACATCTCGCCATGGGACAATATCTTAAGGGGCGAATATGTATCGGAAATTTCTGTTTGGTGTCGCCGTTACGGTCGGTGCCTTCATTTTCAGCGGCGCGGCGCATGCTGAGACGATGACGGCCAGATGCATGATCGAGGCTTCCGCACATGGTGGCAAGAAATATGCGGTGCTGAAATGCGACAAGTCGGATCGTCCAGGGGACTTCGTGATCCGCAACCTGGTGTGGGAGAAGGATGATCGCGCGGGCTATAACAGGATCGCGCGCCTTGCCGGACGCCGCTTCACCTGCGACATTTCCATGGGAACTACCAGCCGCGACGGCGACACCGAAACTACCCACTACAATCTCAAGAAATGCCACTGACCGGCTGACCTGACAGCCGCAAGTTTGAAGTTGGACGCCGCTTCCGGTCGTGGAGGCGGCGTCCTTGTGCTTTAAGCGGCGCGACGTGCCGGCGCATAGCCCGGCGCGGCAGACGACAGCTTGAACAGGCCGACAAGCTGTGAAAGCTGTGCGGCCTGGTCGGAGAGGGTGACGCTGGAATTGGCGGTCTCCTGCACCATGGTCGTGTTCTGCTGCGTCATCCGGTCCATCTGGCTGACGGCGCTGTTGATCTCGTTGATGCCGGTCGACTGTTCCTGGGCGGAATGGGCGATATTGTCGATCAGCTGGGCGATGTTGTTGATTTCGACGATGATGCTTTCCAAGGCTGTGCCGGTGCGATCGACCAGGGCCACGCCGCGCTCGACATGCTGGGAAGACGTGCTGACCAGCGCCTTGATTTCCTTGGCGGCGGTGGCGGAACGCTGTGCCAGTTCGCGCACTTCCTGGGCGACGACGGCAAAGCCCTTGCCGGCTTCACCGGCACGCGCGGCCTCGACGCCGGCATTGAGCGCCAAGAGGTTGGTCTGGAAGGCGATCTCGTCGATGACGCCGATGATCTGGCCGATCTGGCCGGAGGATTTTTCGATTTCCGACATGGCCTGAACGGCATTGCCGACGACGGCGCCGGATTCCTCGGCGGCGGAGCGCGCCTTGGAGGTGAAGCCGGTCAATTCCTTGGCGCTCGACGCGGTTTTCTGTCCGGTGGCGGTGATCTCTTCGAGGGCTGCGGCTGTCTCTTCCAGCGAGCTTGCCTGCTGTTCGGTGCGCTTGGCGAGATCGTCTGTGGCGTGGCTGATATTGTTGGCGCCGTTGAGCATACTGCCGATGGTCGAGGCGACTTGAGCGAGGATGTTCTGCAGCTTTTCGGTGGCGGTGTTGAAGTCGCGCTTCAGCACGTCGGCCGACTCCGGCAGCGTGCCGGTGATGCGGTGGGTGAGGTCGCCATTGGCCAAGGCCGCAATGGCTTGCAGCATGGCGCTGATCGCAACCTTGCTTTCCTCGGCGCTCTTCTTGCCTTCCTGCTGCAGCATGACCTGTTCGTGGATGTCGGTCAGCGAACCACAAGCGCGTACAGTGACGCCATCGGATTGAAACTTGCAGCCGCCCGTGGCGCGGAACCAGCGGTAGGAGCCGTCGCGGACCTTGAGGCGATAGGTGACGTCGTAGCGACTCTTGCCCGACTTGTCCTGCAGGTGGCCGCCAAAGGCGGCGAAGGTCGGCGCCACATCATCGGGATGCAGGCGGTCGGACCAGGATTGCACGACATTGGGATATTCATTGGCGTTGCTGTAGCCGATCAGCCGGCGGAACTCGGCAGACCAGGTCCAGCGGCTTTCGGGGTGCATGGCGTCGCCATTGTGCAGCACGGCTTCCCAGAGACCGATGCCGCAGGCCTCGTCAAGAAGCTCAGACCGCTCGGTCACGTCTTTCAGACGCGCTGCCAATGCCTCGAATTCCTTGCTGGAATGCTTGCCGAAAATGCCCATGTTCCCCTCGCTGGCAAATATCATCCACGAACGGGATGAGTTGAGGAACGTAGTAAATGAAGGTGGTTAACAAGGTGTTCGCATTGTTTTGGTTGAAGTCTTTGCTTCGTGCGATGCAGGGTTTTGGAGTATTGTCACTCTCTTATATCCAGCTGTTCTTCAATGAATGCTTCCGGTGCCTCGGCGAATTCGCGGTAGATGGCGAAATGACTGGTTTCGCGTAGCGCCGTCGGCACGATGTCGCCGCGCGTCATCGAAAACAGGGCAGCGCCCGGCAGCGCCATCAGCAGCGGCGAGTGAGTGGCCATGATCACCTGGCCCTGGCCGCTCTTCTTGATGCGCGCGATGAGCTTCAGCAGTTCGACCTGGCGGGAGGGGGAGAGGGCGGATTCCGGTTCGTCGAAAACATAGATGCCGCGGGATTGGCAGCGTTCTTCGAAAAAGCGCAGGAAACTTTCGCCATGCGAATGCGACAGGAAGTCCGGCGGCGGCGCGTCGGAGTCGAGGGCTGCGACGTCGAGATAGCGCGCCACGGTAAAGAAGGTCTCGGCCTTGAAGAACCAGCCATGGGTGACCTTTGGCAGCCAACTGGCCCGCAGATGCGCCGACAGCCGGTCGCCGGATGTCTCAACCGCCCGTGCGTGATCCGTCGGCCGATAGCCATTGCCGCCGCCGGCCTGGTCGAAGCCGATCAGGCCGGCAATGGCCTCCAGCAGGGTGGATTTACCGCTGCCGTTTTCGCCGACGAAGATCGTCACGGCATTTTCGAAATGGAATTCGAAATCGCCTTTGCGGTAAAGCGGCAGGAAGAAGGGATAGGCGGAGGCGTCGAACGGTTTCTCCGGATTCATCCAGATGCGGCGCAGGAATGGGGCGCTGAGGATCGGCTTGTGCATACCAGCGCGCCCTGCCTATTGTGCCGGCACGTCTTCGGGATTGACGGTGCCGTCCTGTTGCGCGCGACGCTGCTCTTCCTCCTGGCGCGCCAGCGCCTTCAGCGCTTCCTGCTGCTGTTCGAGCAGGCGGGCGTCGTCGGCGGCCTTTTGCTTCAGCTGTTCGCGCTCGGCGTCGCGGGTGCGGTAGAGCATCGATTCACGTCGCAGCCGCTGCTGCTCGGCCATCTTGGCTTGCAGGATCTCGACGCGGCGGCGCTCCTGATCGAAGCGGCGCAGCGACAGGAAGCTGGTCATCTGCGCGACATCGACGGTGCGGGTCGGCGCGATGAACGGGCCTTGCCAGAGCAGGCGTACGGTCGGATCGGCACCGGTGACGGCCTGTTCGCCGGGGTTGAAGGTGGTCTGAACGGTGGCGTCGAGCGTCGCATCGGCAAGCGCCAGCGTGCCTTCGGCGTCGAGCTGGATGTCGTCGTTTTTACCCTCGACCTTGTCGGCGCGCAGCTTTGCGCCGGTGATGGCGAAGGGAATGTTCAGCTTGTCGAAATCGAGCGTGCCGTCGAACAGCGAGGCCTGCACGGTCGGCGCCACCATGGCGTCGTTGACATCGGTGGGCACCGCGTCGACGGCCTTGAGGATCGGTGCCAGCGCCTTGCTGTTGAGGCCGCTGATGCGGAGATCCGAAAGTTCGAGCCTGCCTGAACCGGTGGCCGTATCGAGCATGGCCTGCGGGCTGGTGCCGGTCGTATCGATCACCAGCGACAGGTTGGACCGGGCGCTGGCGACCGGCAGGCCGGCATGCTGCCAGAAGGCGGTTTTCATCGCCGCGTCGGTGACGCCGAGCCGGGCGCGGAAGAAAGCATTGCCGTCAGTATCGCCCATCTCGACATTGCCGGTGAACCGGCCGGGTGGGAAGAAGGCGCCGCTGGCATCGCTGATCGCGATGCGGCCCGGCTCCGAGGTCAGCTTGCCCTTGAATTGCTCGACCGCGCCAAGCGCGCCGAGGTGGAACTGGTTGACGGTGAGCGCTACCGTGGCAGAAGCAGGCAGGCCGGTGTTCTTCGGCACCGGCAGGCGCGACAGGCCAGGGGAGGACGGATTGGAGACATTGCCGTAGATCGCTTCGGCGAGCCACATCAGGTCGGCGCTGTCGAAATGCAGTTCGCCGCCAAAGATCGGCGCCTGCTGGCGGCGGTCGAGATTGAGGATGCCGCCGAACTTGTTGCCATCGGTATCGCCGGCAATGTTCTCGATGCCGATCGCTTCCGCCGTGGTGTAGATATTGGCGGCGGCCGTGAACGGCAGGCCTTCGCCCAGGCGCGGCAGCGACACGCCGGTCATGATCAGGTAGGGGGCGAGATCGCCGCTATCGACTGACAGCGAATAGGAGCCGTTGAGGAAATGGGCGGTGTCGAGCGCCGTCTGGCCGGCAATCTTCACATTGGTCGTGCCTGAGGCGAAGGAGAAATTGACCTGCGGATCGCTGTCGGCCGGCTGCTCGACATGCAGCGTCAGGATGCCGTCCTGGTCGGCGTCGACAGGGATGGTGGGCAAGCCGGCCTGGCCGAGCATCACCCAGGCATCCGGGTTCTCGATCGTGGCATCCAGCGACAGGCCGCCGGAATTGACCAGGTCGAGCGATTGTGCGGCGAGCCTGGCATTCAACCGGCTGCCATGGGCAATGCCGCTCATGGCGGCCTCGATCGGCCAATCGCCTTCGCCCAGCTTGAGATTGAGGGAGAGATCGCTGCCTTGGTAATATTTGGCGCTGGCCGCAAGCCGCCGGATCGCCGGATGCACCGGCAGCGCGCCGGCCACGAGGTTGAAGAGTGCCGTCGGATCGGCGGATTTTATCTTGATCTTCGCGTCCCCGACGGGCTGGCCGCTGAGATGGGGGAAGTTGCCCGTCAGGCCGATTTCGGCGCCATAAAAGTTCTTCGCTGACAGGCGGGCATTGGTGATGCCGCCATCGGCGAGCGAAAAGGTCGTGTCGATGCCGTCGGCCTTCAGCCCGTAGGCGCTGAAATGGTCGAATTTCAGTCGTGCGGCGATCTGGTGATTGAAGATCGAGTTGATCGAAGCCTCGCCGGTCAGCAATCCGCCGAGCGCCATCACCGTATCGAGATCGAACTCGTTGCCGGTCAGCTCGGCCGACAGTGTCGGTGGGGCACTGTCGGACAATGTGTGCTCCAGCCGTCCCTTGAGGCTGGCGCCGCCGAAGCCGATTTCGAGGTTTTCGAAGCGCTGCAGGTCCGGCGTGATGCTGACATCGGCGGCAAAGCCTGCGGTCTTCAGCCGCCGCACCGATTCCGGCACCTTGCCCGTCACCCATTCGGCAAAGCCGGAGGGCTGGTTGGACGCGAGGATGAGTTCGCCATCGAAGGAGGGATCGCCCAGCACGGTGAGCTTGCCTTTGGCCGACAAGGTCGTGCGGCCGGGAAGCTGGGCTTCGGCCTTGTCGATCTGCCAGCCATTGCCGGCCGGATGCATGTTGAGGGTGATGTCACGGATCACCGTGTCCTCGGCCACCAGCCCGGGCAGCGAGATCGTCGCCTTGCCGGGCATGGGTGGGATGGGGATGTCACGCGCCAGCGTCATCAGCGCCTTGAGGCGGTCGCGCACCGAAATCGCCGATTTCCCGTCGTCGGCCTGCGGGCCGAAGCGGCTCATGTCGATCTGCTGGCCGACGGCGGTCAACAGGAAATCCGGCTTGCGGCCGGCATCGATGGTTGCTTCGCCGGTCACCACATAGGGGTCGGCGGGATTGCCCATCTGGAATTCATACTTTTTGATCCGCAGCTTCTCGTTGCTGAGCGCGAACTCGCCGGATATGCGCGGTGCCGGCGATTTCTGGCCCTCGTTGACCTCGCCTTCCTCCAGTGCGGTCTCGGAGCGATATTTTTCGCGCAGACGGAAGCTGCCGGCATATTCCGGGCGCAAGCCGTTGAGACCAAGCGAGCCATCCATCTCGGCGACGATGCCGGGATCGTCGGGCAGGAGGCGAAGCTTGAGGAACAGCTTGCCCTGGTCCGGCACCGAGGTGGTCATGACAAAGCCGCCGGTCAGGCCATCGATGACGCCGCGGCCATTGACCTTCCAGGGGCCGGCCAGCGTCTTGGCCGAAAGCTTCAGGTTCAGGTTGGTGACATGCCGGTTGTGACCCGTCTGGTCGTCGATGAACAGCACTTCGCCATTGGTGATCGAGACATTTTCCAGCACCACGGTCGAAGCGGGGATCTGCGGATTGCCGGTCTTGACCCAGTCGAGCGAGCCATCCTCGGTCAACCTCAGCTTCACTTTCGGATGATCGAGATGCATGTTGTAGATCAGCGCTTCGCCGCTGAGGAAGGGCGCTAGCTCCGATTCCATCGAGAACTTGTCGGCAACGACGATCGCGTCGCCGGTCTCGTCCTCGCCGACGCGGACGTCGGTCATCGTCACGCTGGGGAAGGGGAGCAGGCGTGCGTCGACGCGGCCATGCACCACCACCTTCTTGCCGATGATGCGGCTCGCCTGCTGTTCGAAATCGTGGCGGAAATCTGTCCAGTCGATGAAATAGGGTGCGAACAGCGCTGCAAACAGCGCGATCACCAGGAGGCCGCCGACAACGACGAAGATGCGGCTTAGCACCGGCCAACCTCCGAAGATACGGAAATCAAAGGCAATTCGGGGGAGCGGGCTGCTCCGGTATCGAAGGTCTCAAATCTCATCGTCATCTCTCAAAGCACGGACTAGGTTAGGGCATTTAGGCCCCGACGCAAGCGTGAAAGCGGCGGCGCGACATTAATCCAGAACGAAGATTCGGCGGTGAAGTTTTCAATCCAGGGCGAAAATTTTTCCCGGATTGAAGATGTTCTTTGGGTCGAGCGAGCGCTTGATCTTGCGCATGATATCGACCGAGGCGCCGAGTTCGGCCTTGAGGAATTCCTGCTTGCCCTGGCCGATGCCGTGCTCGCCGGTGCAGGTGCCGTCCATGGCGAGCGCCCGCGCGCTGAGACGGTCGATGAAGGCTTCGGCCTTGGTGATCTCGGCCGGGTCCTTATCGTCGATGACCAGCGAGACGTGGAAATTGCCGTCGCCGGCATGTCCGACGATCGGGCCGATCAGGCCGTGCGCGCGGATATCGTCCTCGGTTTCGGTGACGCATTCGGCGAGCCGCGAGATCGGCAGGCAAACATCGGTGGCGATCGCCGACCAGCCGGGTTTCAGCGCCTTGGCCGACCAATAGACATCATGCCGGGCCTTCCAGATCTTGGCGCGTTCGGCGCTGTCGCGGGTCCAGACGAAATCGTCGGCACCGTTTTCACGTGCCACGTCGCGAAACGCTTCCGACTGCAGCGCCACCGAGGCCGGCGAGCCGTGGAATTCGAGAAACAGCGACGGCATTTCCGGCAGGCTGAGGCCGGAATAGGCGTTGGAGGCCCGCACTTGGTCGGCGTTCATCAGTTCGATGCGCGCCACGGGAATGCCGAGCTGGATGGTCATGATCACGGTTTCGCAAGCCTGCCTGAGGCTCGGAAAGTTGCAATAGCCGCCGGCGATTTCTTCCGGAATGCCCTGCAGGCGCAGCGTCACCGAGGTCAGCACGCCGAGCGTACCCTCGGCCCCGACGAGAAGCCGGGTGAGATCGTAGCCGGCCGAAGATTTTCGCGCCCGGCGGGCGGTGCGGATTTCCTCGCCATTGGCCATGACGGCGGTCAGCGCCAGCACATTGTCCTTCATCGTGCCGTAGCGCACCGCATTGGTGCCGGAGGCGCGCGTCGAGGCCATGCCGCCGATCGAGGCATTGGCGCCGGGATCGATCGGGAAGAACAGGCCGGTGTCGCGCAGATAGGTGTTGAGTTCTTCGCGGGTGATGCCGGGCTCGACGGTGCAGTCGAGATCATCCGGATTGACCTCGAGCACCTTGTTCATGCCCGAGAAATCCAGCGAGAAGCCACCGGATGGAGCATTCACCTGACCTTCCAGCGACGAGCCGGTGCCGAACGGGATCAGTGGAACCGTGTGCTCGGAGGCCAGCCGGACGACGGCCTGTACATCCCCAGCGCTCTCGACGAAGACCACGCCGTCGGGCAATTGCGCCGGCACCCAGGTGGTGGTGTGGGCATGCTGGGCGCGGATCGCCTCACCGGTCTGGAAACGGTTGCCGAAGCGTGCCGCAAGGGCGGCAGCCATGGCGTCAATGCCTTCGTCGTTACGAAGGCCGGGATGGATATGAGAAATGCCCATGGGAGTAACCGTGCGTCGAGACCGGGAGCGATTCCAATACCTTGTGTTTGGAAATCGCCCGAGTAATGTGCCAAGCACTTGCCAAAGTCCAGCCTTGAGAGCCGCCTTGCCCAACGATTCCAAGAAATTCGGCACGCCGATCTTCGCACCCGAAATGCGGATCGAGCCGCAATGGATCGATTACAACGACCATCTCAATATGGCTTATTACAATGTGCTGTTCGATCGGTCGGCGGAGACGGCGGTGGAACTGCTGGCCCTCGGCGAAGCCTATCGCCGGACGACGGACCGGACGCTGATGAATGCCGAGACGCATGTCACCTATCTGCGCGAACTGAAGCCGGACGCCGTGGTGCGCGCCACGTTCCAATTGCTCGACGCCGATGCGAAGCGGATGCACGTCTACCAGGAACTCCATCACCGCGAAGGCTGGCTGGCCGCGACGTCGGAGAGCATCTATCTGCATGTGGATCTGGAGGGGCCGAAAGTGGTGGCGTTTCCGGTGGAGATCGGGGCGGCGGTGCAGGCGATGCTGCGGGAGCATCAGGTTTTGCCGAAGCCGAAATATGTGGGGCGGGTGATGGGGTTAAGGCGGGTGAGCAGGTTGGCCGCGCTACGCGAAACCCTCAACGCGTCGATTGCGGCTGGTGGCGATGTCAGTGAGAGCGAATTGGATGCGGCGCTCGATGCCAAGGCGAAGAAGCTAGCCAAGGAAGGCTTCTGATTGGCGCGGCGAGAAATAGGGCTTCGAACGCTCTTGGGTTACTGGCTGCGATAAAGATTGACCAAGTGCTGCTCGGGGATGCACTTGACCGGCCTACTCTTCGGGAAACAGAATTGCCTCGTAGTTCTGGGCACCGTGGAGAACATGAAGCACGTCCACGATGTCGGGGCCGACACGACAAAAAAATAAGATAATCACCATAGGGGCGGCGGCGGACGCGGATATGCTCGTAGCGCGGGACCAAAGGGTAGGCGCGGGACATTTCGGCCAGGGCGCGGCAACGGCCAAGCAACTCCTGCGCGAAGGTCACGGAGCGGCGAGGGTTATCCATTGCGACATATTCGCCAATCCTGAGGAGGTCGGCTTGGGCCTCGTCGGTGATAATGACAATCACAGGCCGCGTTCTTCCGCCATGCGTTCAAATTTGGCGACCAGTTCGCGCTCCACTTGGTCAACGGGTTTGCCCCGTCCGGCGTCGGCTAGGCCCCGCGCAATCGCCGCATCTAGAGCAGCCAAGCGTTTTTCGCGTTCTTCAACCAGGCGCACCCCCTCGCGCAGCACTTCGCTGCGCGAATTGTAGCGGCCTGTCTTCACCAAGTCATCTACGTAGGCTTCAAGTTTATCGCCTAGATTTGCGCTGCTTGCCATGTCATTTGCTCCTCATGCCCTTATGACATGTAGTGATAACTGTTAGCAAGCGGAGACGATCAGCATTTGACGCTGAAACAAGCTGCAAGCGCCAACACTCGCGACCAAGACCGCTCTGAACACCTGGCGCCCTGAGAAAATGTTTCAGTCAGTCACGAACCCGAATCCAAAAAACCCCATAAACCCCTGAACCACCAGCGTTATTTCGGCTTCTTCGGCGGTTCCGGCTTATCCAGCTTGCTCTGGTCGAGCTGCTTTTCGGCCTTTTCGTTGCGGGCTTGCGTCAGGTTCTTGTCGGTCTTGGTGCGGCCGAAGGAGATGCGGTTTTGCTCGGCCGCTTTCTGCTTTTCGGCACGCTCTTTTTTCTTGCGGAACTGGCGGAGGTTGATGACGTCGCCCATGTTCCGCTCTCCGGTCAATTCTTTTTGCGGAAGGCGTCGAGGGACACGACCGAGCCGGCGGGCTTGGCCTCGCCTTCCTTGCGCTCTTCTTTGTCGGTCGTCGCCTCGTCGCCGGTCGAGATGGGAATGGCGGTGATCTCGGCGCCCTGGTCCTCCTCCTCGGCCGTGGCGACGTCGAATTCCAGTTCAAAATTCACGGAGGGGTCATAGAAGCCGCGGACCGCGCTGAACGGAACGGTCAGCTTTTCCGGCTTGTCGGAGAAGGAGAGGCCGATCTCGAAATAGGTCTCCTGGATCTTGAGCTCCCAGAACTGGTGCTGGACGACGATCGTCATCTGCTCCGGATATTTGGCCTTGAGGTGCTGGGAGATGCGGACGCCAGGCGCCTGGGTGAGGAAAGTGATGAAGAAATGATGGTCGCCCGGCAGGCTACCCGTTGCCGCCACTTCCGACAGAACTTTGCGGATCACGCCGCGAAGCGCGTCCTGTGCCAGAATGTCGTAGCGGATGTGATCCTGCCCCATGTTGATTCCTGTGTTCACTTACTCTTTTCCCCGACTATGCCATTTTTCGCTGAATTGGCAAAGCTTTTCGTTTTTCGGCGGCTAACCAGACTTTCGTTGGCAAGCCGAGGATTCATCCGCTTAGTCCTTTGTTTTGTCGCAGGTTCTGGTCGGAAAACCGTGGGACACTTTTCCGGAACCTGCTTGGCAGAAAATCAGACGGGCGTGTCGAAAATGGGGTGGAAGTGAAGGCTTCTGTTGCCAGGTGCCTTCGAACCCCGCCTTACGGTGCTACCCGCAAGGGCTTGATTTGAAGTGTCGCACTGCGATTAAGCAGCGAGACGARCTTCAGCATAGTTGTCGTTTGCAACTACATTTTTGACCCGATAACGGTGGTATCATGCCGAGCACAGCTCATGTCTTTCAATGCCAGTCGATCCCATTTCGCCCCCATCAACAGCCATCGTCAACCGATGGTTCTTGGTGGAGGCGGCGGCTYCGAAGCCGCGTCCTGTACACCTATTGCACAAGAGGTTTAGCGCCATAGACTCCTTGCGGAGCCACACCAATGTAAGGATTTTCGGCAGCTTTTCAAGCGTCTAATGAGTTTCGCGCGAGGGCATTTGAATTAACGTCGGCATTAACCATGCCATGTGGTGCGTTGCTCGGTGGGCCGCCCTACCAGATGCCTGCCGCCGCGCCGCTCCACGCTTCCTTGACGGTCTCCATCGCGACATTGGTCGAGGTGCTCGACACGTAGGGCAGGTTGGAGATGCGTTCGCCGAGGACCTGGCGATAGCGGCGGATGTCCTTCGTCCTGATTTTGAGCAGGTAATCGAACCGGCCGGCGATCATGTGGCACTCTTCGACTTCCTTGATCTTCTTGACCGCCGCGTTGAAGGCGCGAAGAGCGTCTTCCTGAGTGTTCGACAGCTTCACCTCGGCAAAGGCAATATGTTCGAGGTCGAGCTTCGAGGGATTGATCACTGCCCTGAAGCCCTCGATGTAACCGTCGGAGGTCAGGCGTTTCAGCCGAAGCTGGCAAGGTGTTTTGGACAGGCCGACCTTCGCTGCCAATTCGGTGACCGACATGCGGCCATCTTCCGAGAGCGCTTCGAGGATTTTCCGATCGAAATGGTCAATTTCACTATTCTTTGTCGAATCGTAGGCCATTTCGCTCTCCTTTTGCCGAGATTTAAAATCAAATAGACCAATTTTCTACCAAATCAAGTCTGTCCGGATTTCGCGAATGTGATATCCTCATTTCACGTTTCCAAGAGGCCCAATCCCGTGAATACCGCAGCAGGTGATCGTGTTAAGGTGATCCCAATCGTCGAGTGCAATGGATACATCTGCAACAGGGATGGTCTTGACGTGGATGCGGTGAAAAAACACCCGCTTGCGACCGAAAGCGTGCTCGGCTTCGAGGGCGCGGAGAGCCATGGCGACGGTGCCTGTGGCATTAAGAGATCACCGATTTTCGAACACTTGCCTGCCGCACGGCGCCCAAAAGCATCGCCGAGGCTGACAAAGCCTTCGGCATCTGATTTCACACGAAAGGTATGACCATGCCGACCTCATTGAAGATGAACGAAGACACCGAGGCCGGCCAGCCGTTTGCTGATTTTGCGCCGCCGATCCATGCCCAATCGCCGCTCAGGCAAGCAATCACCGCCGCCTATCGCCGGCCGGAGCCGGAGGCCCTGCCGCCCCTGGTCGAAGCCGCCAGACTGCCGGAAAAGATGAAAGCTGACGTGGCCAATACGGCCCGTATCCTGATCGAGACATTGCGTGCCAAGCACAAGGGCACGGGCGTCGAGGGCCTCGTGCATGAATATTCTCTGTCGAGCCAGGAAGGCGTGGCGCTGATGTGCCTTGCCGAGGCGCTGCTGCGCATCCCCGACGACGAAACCCGTGACGCACTGATCCGCGACAAGATTTCGGAAGGCGACTGGCGGTCGCATCTCGGGGGCACGAAATCCATGTTCGTCAACGCTGCGACCTGGGGCCTCGTGGTGACCGGCAAGCTGACGTCGACCGTCAGCGACCGCAGCCTCGGCGCCGCTCTAACCAGGCTGATCGCGCGCGCCGGCGAACCGGTGATCCGGCGCGGTGTCGATATGGCCATGCGCATGATGGGCGAGCAGTTCGTCACCGGCGAGACGATCGAGGAGGCGCTCAAGCGCTCCAGATCGCTCGAAGCGCGCGGTTTCCGCTATTCCTACGACATGCTAGGCGAGGCGGCGACCACGGCGGCGGACGCTCAGCGCTACCTGCGCGACTATGAAAACGCCATCAACGCCATCGGCAAGGCATCGAACGGACGCGGCGTCTATGAAGGCCCCGGCATCTCGATCAAGCTCTCGGCGCTGCATCCGCGCTACAGCCGCGCCCAGGCCGACCGGGTGATGGGCGAACTGCTGCCACGGGTTAAGCAACTCGCTCTGCTGTCCAAGAAATACGATATCGGCCTCAATATCGACGCCGAGGAGGCCGACAGGCTGGAGCTTTCGCTCGACCTGCTCGAGGAGCTCAGCCTCGACAAGGACCTGGAAGGCTGGAATGGCCTCGGTTTCGTTGTCCAGGCCTATGGCAAGCGCTGCCCCTTTGTGCTCGATTACATCATCGATCTCGCCCGCCGTTCAGGCCGCCGCATCATGGTGCGCCTGGTGAAGGGTGCCTATTGGGACGCCGAGATCAAGCGTGCCCAGCTCGATGGCCTCGAAGGCTTCCCGGTCTACACCCGCAAGATTCACACCGATGTCGCCTATATCGCCTGTGCTCGCAAGCTCCTGGCAGCTCCGGACGCGGTGTTTCCGCAATTCGCCACCCACAACGCCCAGACGCTGGCGGCCATCTACCATCTGGCGGGAAGCGATTTCYAGGTCGGCAAATACGAGTTCCAATGTCTGCACGGCATGGGCGAGCCGCTCTATGACGAAGTCGTAGGCAAGGATAAGCTCGATCGTCCCTGCCGCATCTATGCACCCGTCGGCACGCACGAGACGCTGCTCGCCTATCTCGTCCGGCGCCTTCTGGAGAACGGGGCGAATTCGTCCTTCGTCAATCGCATCTCCGACCCCAATGTGTCGGTCGACGATCTCGTCGCCGATCCGGGCGATGTGGTCCGGGCCATGCCGATCGTCGGCATGCCGCACGACCAGATCGCGCTTCCCGCCGCACTCTATGGCCGGGAACGGCTGAACTCCAGAGGTCTCGATCTTTCCAACGAAACGACCTTGAAGGAACTTGCCGGCAATCTCGAAGCGACGCTATCGCAGAACTGGCATGCCAAGCCGCTGCTTGCCGACGGCAATGAGGATGGCGACACAAGACCGATCCTGAACCCGGCCGATCATGGCGACACTGTCGGTTCGGTGACCGAGGTTCGCCTTGATGACGCCGCACGGATCGCCCGCATGGCGGCTCAGGGTGTTGCCGAATGGTCCGCAAAACCGCCGTCCGAACGGGCCGCCTGTCTCGAACGCGCCGCCGACCTGATGCAGGAGCGCCTCGAAACTCTGATGGCGATTGCAATGCGCGAAGCCGGCAAATCCGCGCAGAACGCGATCGGCGAAGTGCGCGAGGCGATCGATTTCCTCCGCTATTATGCGCTGCAGGCGCGCAAGACGCTCGGGGTGTCGCATGCGCCGCTCGGCGCAGTGCTGTGCATCAGCCCATGGAATTTCCCGCTGGCGATTTTTACCGGCCAGGTCGCCGCCGCCCTTGTCGCGGGCAATTCGGTGATGGCCAAGCCCGCGGGCGTCACGCCGATCATCGCCTATGAGAGCGTCAGGATCCTGCATGAGGCGGGCGTTCCGCGCGCGGCACTGCAATTCGTGCCGGGCAGCGGCCGTGTCGGTGCGGCGCTTGTCGCCGCGCCCGAGACCGCGGGCGTCATGTTCACCGGATCGACTGAAGTCGCGCGGCAGATCCAGGCGCAGCTCAGCGAGCGCCTGTCTCCGGCCGGCAAGCCCATTCCGCTGATCGCCGAGACCGGCGGCCAGAATGGCATGATCGTCGACTCCTCGGCGCTGGCCGAACAGGTCGTGTTCGACGTCATCGCCTCGGCTTTCGACAGCGCCGGACAGCGCTGCTCGGCGCTGCGCGTGCTCTGCCTGCAGGAAGACATTGCCGACCGGACGCTGGCCATGCTCAAGGGGGCGCTCAAGGAATTGACCATCGGCCGCACGGACCGTCTCAACATCGATATCGGCCCGGTGATCAACGAACCCGCCCAGTCCGAGATCGACAAGCATATCGAGCGGATGCGCGCGCTCGGCTGCAAGGTGGAGCAACTGCCGCTGCCTGATAGCGCCAAGCTCGGCACGTTCGTGCCGCCGACGATTGTTGAACTCAAGCAGATGTCGGATTTGACGCGCGAAGTGTTCGGCCCGGTCCTGCATGTCATCCGCTACCGTCGCGACGATCTCGACCGGCTGATCGATGACATCAACAATTCGGGCTACGGCCTGACCTTCGGCCTGCACACGCGCCTCGATGAAACCATCGAGCATGTGACCGGACGGGTGAAGGCCGGCAATCTCTATGTCAACCGCAACATCATCGGCGCGGTGGTCGGCGTGCAGCCGTTCGGTGGTCGCGGACTGTCCGGCACCGGACCGAAGGCGGGCGGGCCGCTCTATGTCGGCCGCCTTGTGCAGCGCGCACCGGTGCCGCCGCAGCATAGTTCTGTCCATACCGACCCGGCGGTGCGCGAGTTCGCGACCTGGCTCGGCCGCAGGGGCCATAATGCTGCGGCACAGGCAGCCCGCGATTTTGCCGGCACGTCAGCGCTCGGCCTCGAACGGGAACTGGATGGACCGGTGGGCGAGCGCAATCTCTATGCGCTGCATCCCCGCGGCCGCATCCTGCTGGTCCCGGCGACTGCCGAAGGCCTGTTCCGCCAGGTGGCGGCGGCGCTGGCGACCGGAAACGAGATCGTGATCGACCGCGCCGCGAACCTCGAAAGCGTCTTGGCTGGGCTTCCGGCATCGGTGTCGGCGCGGATTTCGTGGACATCCGACTGGGATGCGGATGGTCCATTCTCGGGCGCTCTGGTCGAAGGTGACGCCAGCCGCGTGGCTGCGGTGAACAAGCGGATCGCGACGCTCAAGGGGCCGCTCGTCCTGGTACAGTCGGCCACATCGGAAGAGCTTGCCAGCGATCAGGAGGCCTATTGCCTGAACTGGCTCTTGGAGGAAGTGTCGACCTCCATCAACACCGCTGCTGCCGGCGGCAATGCAAGCCTGATGACGATCGGCTGAGATCAGGCCGGCCGCGCGGCAGGATCGCGCGGCCGCATGACGCAAACGAGAGCAAGATGATGAAATCTCCTGACCGCGAGCCGGAGCCCGATCCGCTGCTCAAGAATTACAAGCCGCTTGCCTTGAAAGCCGTGTTGGCTGGGTGCGCTGTCAAACGGGAAGCGACGAAGCGGCCTGCCGAGGAACCGCAATCCTTCGGGCCATTGCCCGAGGGGTTCCATATGCCGCAACCGTTTGACGAGTGATGGACCGAACACGATATTGAGCGGCCGTCCATTGCCGGAGTCGGAAAATAGGCGCCGTTTATACAAAATATTGGCGTTTTTTTGAAAATTGGCCGCGACAGATTTTCCCTCGAAACTGTTGCAGGCCGTGGTTATAAGTCCTCCCGGTATTGCCAATTCGTCGCCTTCGGGAGTGTATCGAATGCCGAGAAACCTAATCTGGTCAGCCCTTTTCATTGCTCTTTTCGCTCATGGCGTGGCGGATGCCGCGAAGTTCACCGACGCCGCCGGCAGGGTGGTCACCGTGCCTGACACGATCAACAAGGTGGCCGCCGCCGGGCCGCCGGCCGAGGCGCTGCTTTTCGTGCTGGCGCCGGACAAGCTGGTGGGCTGGGTCAGTCCGAAGACCGACAAGCAAAAGGATTTCATGCCGGATTCGGCGACCGGCCTGCCTGTGCTGGGCCGGCTGACCGGCAAGGACGCCGATGCCGCGATTGCCGCGATCAAGAAGGCCAAGCCGGACCTGATCATCGATGTCGGCGACGTCAATCCAAAATACAAGGCGCTTGCCGACAAGATGCAGAAGGAGATCGGCATCCCCTATATCTTGATCGATGGCCGGCTCGCCAATACCGGCAAAGCGCTGCAGCAGGTCGGCGACCTGCTTGGCCTCAACATGCGCCAGGACAGCCTGGCCGGCGCCGTCAAGGACGAGATGGACGAGGTTGCGTCGACATTCGCCAAGCTGCCGCTGAAAGATAGGGCGCGTATCTATTACGGCCGTGGCAAGAATGGCCTGCAGACCGGGCCGGAAGGTTCGATCAACACCGAATTCATCGACGCGGTCGGCGCCGTCAACGTGGCGGCCAAGGCAGGCGAGGACGGTCTCGTCGATGTCACCGTCAAGCAGGTGGTCGACTGGAACCCGGATATCATCATCGCTGAAGACCCGGCCTTTTTTGCCTCGGTGGCCAAGGATCCGGCCTGGGCGGGGATCAAGGCGGTCAAGGACAAGCGCGTCTATATCGTGCCGTCGGCGCCCTATGGCTGGCTGGACGGGCCGCCGGGCGTCAACCGGATGATGGGCATTCTGTGGTTGGAAGCCGTGCTCTATCCGAAAAAGTTCGATAGCGATATCCTGCCGAAACTGCGCCAGTTCTACAACGAGTTCTACCAGGTCGACCTGATCGACGAGCAGATCGACGAGATGTTCCAGGACACCAGCCTGCAGCAGCATTGAGCCGTGAGCGGAAGGGAATTTAATGGTCCGTGAAAACGAACTGCGGATGAATGAAGTGGCGGTGACGCCGCCCGAAGCCCAGGATGCCGGCCTGACCTTCATCGGCCGTATCCTGACGCCGTGGACGTCGCGGATGGAGACGCCGCGCCAGGGCCGGCACGACGGGCCGCTCTGCACGATCGAAATCTTCGAGCCCTGGGTGGCGGCGCTCCGGGGCGTTGAAGCGTTCGAGCGGCTGGAAGTGCTCTATTGGTTCGACCGGTCGCGGCGCGATCTCGTGTTGCAGAGCCCTGCCAGCAATGGCGAAGTGCGCGGCACGTTTTCGCTGCGCTCGCCGGTCAGGCCCAATCCGATCGGCACGTCGATCGTGCTTCTGGAACGCGTTGAGGGCAATCGTCTGTTTGTCCGCGGCATGGATTGCCTCGATGGCTCGCCGCTCCTCGACCTCAAACCGGACCGAACGCTGTTCAAACCGATCGCGCCGCCGCAGCCGGACGATTTCCAGACTGAAACGGCGCCTTATTGCCAGAAGGCATAAGGCGCATGTCTCCCGAAAACGGTTGCCGGCTTCGGGATAGAGACCTGCGCAAACAAAGGTCTAATCGTCGACGGCGACCATGACGTCGGAGGCTTTGACGACAGCGTAGGCTTCATGGCCGACGGCGAGGCCGAGCTCGTCGACAGCCTCGTTGGTGATCGAGGCGGTGACGATCGAGCCGCCGACATCGATGCGGACATGGGCGGTGGTGGCGCCGAGCGTCACTTCGACGATGCGGCCCTTGAGGCGGTTGCGGGCGCTGATTTTCATGAATAGTCTCCTCGGGTTGTGATTGGAGCGATAGCATGGCGCGGTGTCGGGGCCAATGCCGGGCGAGGGGATGTCGGCATATATGAATAGCGATATCCTCGAAGATCTGCTGCGTCCGGGTCTCAAGCTGGTGATCTGCGGCACCGCCGCCGGGAAGCGCTCAGCCGAGCTCAAGTCTTATTATGCAGGGCCGGGCAACAAGTTCTGGCGTATCATGCATGAGATCGGCCTGACGCCGGAGCGGCTCGCGCCGCTCGACTGGCGCGAGATCGGCCGCTACGGCATCGGCTTTACCGATATGGCGAAGGCGCATTTCGGCAGCGATGCCGACCTGCCGGCGCATGCCTTCGATGCTGCGCGGCTGCGTGGCGTGATTGCGCAGTTCCGGCCCGTGGCGCTTGCCTTCAACGGCAAGAAGGCAGCGCAGATGTTTTATGGCCGCACCGCGATCGACTATGGCCCACAGCCGGCGATCGATCAGACGGCAATCTGGGTTCTGCCGTCGACCTCGGGTGCCGCAAGTGGCGCCTGGAGCCCGCTGCCCTGGCGCCAGATGGCGGAAAGCCTGCGACTTCACACCCGATCAAATGCAAGTGATTTTACAGCGGGCCTGTAACTATGGAATGACCAACTGCGTAATTGGTGTGATGTTCCATGAATGGAGGAAACACCATGTTCACACGCAGACACATTCTCAAGACCGGTACGGCGCTCGCCGTGGCCGGTGCGTTTCCGTCGATGCTGTTTGCCGCGGTCGACAATGCGCTCGCCGCCGATAGCGACAAGGTCACGCATAGCGATGCGGAATGGCAGAAGCTGCTCACCCCGGACCAGTACGAGGTGCTCCGGCATGCCGGCACCGAGCGGCCGTTCACCAGCCCGCTGCTCGATGAGCACCGGACCGGCACGTTCGCCTGCGCCGGCTGCAACCTGCCGCTGTTCTCGTCCAAGACCAAGTTCGATAGCGGCACCGGTTGGCCGAGCTTCTGGCAGCCGCTCGACAATGCGGTGATCAATAAGGGAGACGATTCCTTCGGCATGGTCCGCACCGAGGTTGAATGCCGCCGCTGCGAAGGCCATCTCGGCCATGTCTTCGACGACGGCCCGAAGCCGACCGGCCTGCGTTATTGCATGAACGGCGTGGCGCTGAAATTCATTGCCGCAGCGGCCTCGTGAGCCCCGGCAGAAAGGACAGAACGATGAGCAAGACAATTTCCAAGTCCGCGTGGGTTTCGCGCGGCGTTCTCGCCGCGGCCCTGATTGCCGCTGGTGCCACATTTTATTCCCGCACGGCTGCTGCCGAAGAGGGCATTTCCATTCCGCCGCCGAGCGTCGACGAAAAGGCCACCAAGAGCGTGGAGACGGCGGTGTTCGCCGGTGGCTGTTTCTGGGGCGTGCAGGGCGTGTTCCAGCATGTCAACGGCGTTACCGAGGCGATATCCGGCTATACCGGCGGCGCCGAGAAAGATGCGGTCTATGAAGTGGTCGGCACTGGTGACACGGGGCATGCCGAGTCGGTCAAGGTCACCTTCGACCCGAAGAAGATCAGCTACGGCCATCTGCTGCAGATCTATTTCTCCGTCGCCCATGACCCGACCGAACTCAACCGGCAGGGGCCGGACGGCGGCACGCAATACCGCTCGACAGTCTTCCCGATGAGCGAGGACCAGGCCAAGGTCGCCAAGGCCTATATCGCCGAACTCGACAAGGCCAATACGTTTGGCACCAAGCTCGCCACCACCGTCGAGCCGGGCAAGACCTTCTACCCGGCCGAGGATTATCACCAGAACTTCCTGACGCTGAACCCGACCTATCCTTATATCGTCTATAACGACCTGCCGAAGATCGAGAATCTCAAGCACCTGTTCCCCAAAGATTATCGCGACGATCCGGTGCTGGTGAAAGTTTCGTCGAACTGAAGGCTTCTGTTCCGGCATAGAAGCATCGCCCAAAGCCTTCCTGAATATCGCGTTCCCCGAGTGGCATCACCCGCTCGGGGAACGCGCATTTTGTCCTTGGCTAATATAGGCGGTCGCGGTAGGAATCCGTATCTAGCAAAGCTACAAGGCGTTTCCGCGCCGCAGGGAGGACGGAATGGCAAAGCATGTGTTCGATGATGTGACGACCGTCGGAGTCGACCAGACCAACGACAACCAGACCTGGGAATTCATCAAGGCGTCTTCCGTCCACGTCGCCAGCGGAACGGCGCTCAATGTCCTTGGCACTGCGAACACCTATTCGCTGCTCGGCACTCTCGCCAGCGATTCTGGCGACGCCTTCAAGATTACCGGTGCCAACAATGACATCGACATCGGGGCAAGCGCATTTCACCGCCGATGACACGGCCTTATGGGCTGTTGGTGGCGGGTTGACCGTCCTCATGCCGGCATGGCGGGTAGACAAACGTCAAGCGGAGGCGATATAGTCGTCTCCGCAAACACTTCCTCCCAAATTTTCACCAGACATGTCAGGAGCTAACCATGTTCTCTTGCACCGGCTATGCGGCCGAGGCCGCCAGCGCGCAACTTGCGCCGTTTTCCTTCCACCGCCGTGACACCGGGCCGACCGATGTGCGCATCGAAATCCTCTTTTGCGGCGTCTGCCATTCCGACCTGCACACCGCGCGCAACGAATGGCACTTCACCGTCTACCCTGCCGTTCCCGGCCATGAGATCGTCGGCCGTGTCGTCGAGGTTGGAAGCAGTGTGACCAAGTACAAGGTCGGCGACAAAGTCGGTGTCGGCTGCATGGTCGATTCCTGCCGCAGCTGCGCGAGCTGCGTCGAAGGGCTCGAGCAATATTGCGAGGTCGGCAATACCGGCACCTATAACAGTCCCGATGCGGAATTCGGCCATACCTTAGGCGGCTATTCCAGCCATATCGTCGTCGAGCAGGATTTTGTCCTCAGGATACCCGACAACCTCGATCTGGCGGCCGCGGCACCGCTGCTCTGTGCCGGCATCACCACCTATTCGCCGCTGCGCCACTGGGGTGCCGGCCCCGGCAAGAAAGTCGGCATTGCCGGTCTCGGCGGCCTCGGTCATATGGGCGTCAAGCTCGCGCATGCCATGGGCGCACATGTCACCATGATCACCACGTCGCAGTCCAAGATCGCGGACGCCAAGGCGCTCGGTGCCGACGAGGTGATCCTGTCGACGAGCACCGACGACATGTCGGCGAACGCCAACAACCTCGACCTGATCATAGACTGCATCTCGGCCGATCATTCGATGGACGCCTATGGGCGGCTTCTCAAGCGCGATGGCACGATCGTGCTGGTCGGCGCGCCGGAAAACCCGCTGTCGATTGCCGCCTTCACGCTGCTCGCCAAGCGCCGCAGCTTTGCCGGCTCCGGCATTGGCGGTATTGCGGAGACCCAGGAGATGCTGGATTTCTGCGCCGAGCACAACGTGCTGTCGGAAATCGAGATCATCCCGATCCAGAAGATCAACGAAGCCTATGAGCGGATGCTGAAGAGCGACGTGAAATATCGCTTCGTCATCGACATGACGTCGCTGCCGAAAGCGGCCTGAGAATTTCGGCGCAGCTTGAAACGTCTCTTGCGTGGGGGAACTGCGCAACCGCCAAAAACCCGCCTTCTATGTCGATGCATAGGGGGCGGTACACCTGCCGCGGTTCCCGGATGAACATCAATTGAAACATCTCGGACAGCGCAGAGGCTCCATCATGCTCCACACTATCAGCGGCAAGCAGACGACGACCATTCAGGTCAATACCAACGACGATATCTGGACCTTGGTCAAAAACGCAAAGATCACCGTTGCAGGCTCGCCCGGCATGCTCGAATCGGGCGACGGCAACACGATCAATGTGCTGGGCGACGTTAATGTCACCGGCGATTCCAACTCGGGCGTCCGCTTCCAAGGCGCGACCTCCGTGCTGAATATCGGCGTCGACTCGGTCATCAATGCCGTCAACGCCGCGTATGGCATCTACTACGAAGGCAACGGCGGCCAGATCAACATCGACGGCTTGGTCAAGGGCGGCGATGCCGCCGTCTACGGCGCGATCTCGGCCGTGGTGAAGAACAATGGCAGCCTCACCGGCGACAATGGCATGATGTTCCAAGATGCCGGTTCCGACATCACCAATTCAAAGTCGATCGATGTCACGAACACAGGCATCAGCAGCGGCGCGGACGACACCCTGATCGTCAATGATGTGCATGGCCAGATTCATGCCAAGATCGGCATCGCCCTCAGCGGCATGGATGGCGATAAAGCCACGATCGACAATGCGGGCCTCATAGATGCGGGCAAGATCGCGATCTCCGATGGTCTGGACAATCTCATCCTGACCAATACCGGCACGCTCAAGGGTGCGGTACAGCTCGGCGCCGGCGACGACCAGATCGATACGCGCCATGGCACGGTCAGCGGCAAGATTTTCGGCGGTGACGGCGACGATACGTTCATCATCTCCAATGCGGCACAGAAGATCGTCGAAACCGCCAATCACGGCACCGATACGGTCGAGAGCACCGTGACCTATACGCTCGGCGCCAATATCGAAAATCTCACCCTGCTCGGCAAGAAGGACATCAACGGCACCGGCAATGATGACGGCAACGTCATCACCGGCAACAAGGGCAACAACGTGCTTTCCGGGGGCGCCGGGAATGACACGCTCGACGGGGCCCATGGCAATGACACATTGCGCGGCGGCGACGGCTTCGACACTTTCGTCTTCAACCATGGCGGCGGCAAGGACCATATCCAAGGCTTCACCGACAATGTCGACTACATCCATTCCGATATGGTCAAAAGCCAGGCGGACTTCGATGCGCTAAGCGTCAAGCAGGTCGGCGCAGACGTGGTGATCAATTTCGGTGGCGGTGACACGCTGACGATCGATCACATCAATATCGGCAAGATCGACTATAACGATTTCGTCACCATCTGATCCGCGTCGATCGCTACGTTCGCGAATGCCCGATGCCCTGGTTCGCGGCCAGGGCATCGACATATTCAGGGTGACCGACTACCTGCTGGCAGGTTCAGATGACGAGAATGTCGTCGGCGCTGAAGGTCGCCAGTGTCAGACCGCGGATCGAGCTTTCGCCCACGCCGTGGTCGATATCGATATGGATCGAATTGCCTTCCTGGGTGATTTCGTTGGCGGAATTCAACAGGTTGAACCAGTCGGTTGCGGTCTGGATTGATCCAAAGGCCGGCAAGACGAGGTGGTCGACGCCATCCTCGAAATCGGTGATGTTCAGCGGGGCGGAGAGCGTGCCGTCGGCGAGGCTGCCTCCCGAGCCATTGGTGTGGACAGGGATATAGAACTGGTCTGCGCCCGTGCCGCCGGTCATCTTGACATTTTTCGAGCTGGCGGCGGCGATCAGCACATCGTCGTTGGCGCCCCCGTCCATCGTGCCGCCATCGCCGACGAGGGTGAGCGTGTCATTGCCGCTTTCGCCGTAGAGCTTGGGTGCAACGGCATCGGTCAGGCTATCGCTCATCGTGTCGTCGCCCGAGCCGCCGTAAAAGCTGCCGGCACTACTGACATTGAACGTATCGGCGGCGGACGAGCCGCGGACATTCTCGATATTGACAAGGCTATCGGTGCCGCCGCCGGTCTTCACCACGGATGCGGTGAACGAGTCCATGGTCACCGAGATCGACGTCGAGAAATGCGAATAGTCGGCGCTGTCGGACGTACCGTCGCCACCGTCGAGCGTGTTGGAGCCGTCGCCGGAATAGAGGGTGTCATCGCCGCCGGCGCCGTTCAGCTGGTCGCCGCCGCCATGGCCGTCGCCGACCGTGTCATCGGCATAGAGCTTGTTGGCCGCATCATTGCCGGTGATGGTGTTGGCGCTCGCATTGCCCTGGCCGTCGATGGCGCCGTTTCCGGTGAGCGTCAGGTTTTCGACATTGGCGCTCAACACATAGTTTGCGGAGGAGGTGACGCTATCGGTGCCGCCATTGGCGAGTTCGGTGATCTTGTCGGCCGAATTGTCGACCATGTAGGTGTCGTCGCCTTTCCCGCCGCGCATCCAGTCGATATTGGTGCCGCCATCGAGCGTGTTGTTGCCGTCATTGCCAGTCAGGATGTTCCTGAGCGTATTGCCGGTGGCGCTGAGATCGTCATTGCCGGCGAGCGTCAGATTTTCGACATTGTGCCCGAGCGTGAAGCTGATGTCCGAAATGACCGTATCCGTGCCGCCGTTCGACGCTTCGACAACCTTGTCGCCGGCTTGATTGATATAATAGGTGTCGTCGCCGGCGCCGCCCACCATCCGGTCGGCACCCTTGCCGCCATCGAGGATATTGTCGCCGCGATTGCCGACAAGCGTGTTGTCGGCTTCATTTCCCGTGCCGTAGATGTCGGCGGAGCCGTCGAGCACCAGGCGCTCCACATGGGCGGTGAGTGTGTAGGGGACTGTCGCATAGACCAGGTCGTTGCCTTGGTTGTTGCGTTCGGAGACGGTGTCGTGCGGGGAATCGACATAATAGGTGTCGTTGCCATCGCCGCCGGCCATGAAATCGGCGCCTGCGCCGCCATTGAGGACATCGTTGCCGCTGCCGCCCGAGAGCGTATCGCCGCCGTCATTGCCGGACAGCGCGTCGTTGCCATCGAGGCCAAGAATGATGTCCGGACTATTGCCGCCCGTCAGGACATCGTGCCCCGGTGTTCCCTTGATGATCTTCGCCATGGCTCTCTCCCGTTCCCATGCCGCACAACCTCGCGGAGTATATCACCACTTGCTGACAGGAACCTGAGAGCTGGTGTCAGCGAATTGTCAGAAAGGGCGAGGCGGGAGGTTGCTGCGACCGGCAATAAATCTGTCGAGAATGGTTCCTTTCCTTTGGAGGATAGCGCGCAACCGCTTATATTGGGCGCTCCGGAATCACGAGGACACCATGAAGCAATATCTCGACCTGCTCTCCCATGTGCTCGATCATGGCAATGACCGCGGCGACCGCACGGGTACGGGTACGCGCTCGGTGTTCGGCTACCAGATGCGTTTCGACCTCGCGAACGGCTTTCCGGTGACCACCACCAAGAAGCTGCATCTCCGCTCAATCATCCATGAACTCCTGTGGTTCCTGAAGGGCGACACCAATATCCGCTATCTGCAGGAGAACGGCGTCACTATCTGGGACGAATGGGCTGACGAGAATGGCAATCTCGGCCCGGTCTACGGTTCGCAATGGCGCTCCTGGCCTGCGCCGGATGGCCGCCATATCGACCAGATCGCCAACCTGATCGAGGGACTGAAGACCAATCCGCTGTCGCGCCGGCACATCGTCAGCGCCTGGAACCCCGCCGAGGTCGACGAGATGGCGCTGCCGCCGTGCCATTGCCTGTTCCAGTTCTATGTCGCGGGCGGCAAGCTGTCCTGCCAACTCTACCAGCGCTCGGCGGACATTTTTCTCGGGATTCCCTTCAACATTGCCTCCTACGCGCTTCTCACCATGATGGTGGCGCAGGTCGTCGGGCTGCAGCCAGGTGAATTCATCCTGACGCTCGGCGACGCGCATCTCTATTCCAATCATTTCGAGCAGGCGCGGTTGCAGCTTGAGCGCAAGCCGAAGACATTGCCGGTCATGCGGATCAATGCCGATGTGAAGGATATTTTCGGCTTCCACTACGAGGATTTCGCGCTTGTCGGCTATGAAGCGGATGCCAATATCAAGGCGCCGATCGCGGTATAGAGGGTGACGGGCGGAATGCCGGCTGTGCGGAAAATGACGTTGACGGCGGAAATGGTGGCGCTTTGCCACCGTGTCGAAGTCGAGACGCCGCACGATCCCTCGTTCGAAGTGCTGACCGATGACGATTTTGCCGATATGTCCAGGCGCCTGGCCAGCCGGCACGAGGGCGCCGACCTCTGGCTCTTCGCCTATGGCTCGCTGATCTGGAAGCCCGCCTTCGAATTCGTCGAAAGCCGGCGGGCGACCGCCTTCGGCTGGCATCGCTCCTTTTGCCTCAAACTCAATTCCTGGCGCGGCACGCCCGCGCAGCCGGGGCTGATGATGGCGCTGGAGCGTGGCGGACGTTGTGACGGCGTCGTCTATCGGATGCCGCCTGGCGATACCGCTCAAAGGATCGAGCGATTGCTGCGGCGGGAAATGACCTATCGCGACAATGCGGCGGCCGTGCGCTGGGTCAAGATGATGACGCCGGATGGCCCGGTCGAGGCGCTTGGCTTCTGGATCGGCCCCTCAGGGCAGCGGATTGCCTCGAAACTGCCGCTGCCGGAGGTGGCCTGGATTTTGGCGCGGGCCTGCGGCCATGTCGGATCGGGTGCGGAATACCTTTACAACACGGTGCATCATCTCGAGGAACTCGGCATACACGACCGCAATCTCTGGACATTGCAGCACCTGGTCGCGGGTGAGATCGCCGGGCTGCACGGCAAGAAAGAAGCTGCGGAATGATCGTCTCGCAAGTCGTCGCCATGGCGGAAAACCACGTGATCGGACGAGACAATGGCCTGCCGTGGAAATTGTCGTCCGACCTCAAGCGGTTCAAGGCGCTGACCATCGGCAAACCCGTGGTCATGGGCCGCAAATGCTTCGAGTCGATCGGCAAGCCGCTGCCGGGCCGGCCGAACATCGTCATCACCCGTAATCCGGATTTTGCCGCCGAGGGCGTGATGGTCGCCCATTCGCTCGACGCTGCGCTGGATCTGGCGGAGGATGAAGCGCGAATGCTTGGCGTGGCCGAGGTCTGTGTCATCGGCGGCGGCGAAATCTACCGGCAGGCGATGGATCGCACAGATATTCTGCATGTCACGACCATCCCCGCAAAGGTCGAAGGTGATACCCTGTTTCCCGATATCGACGGGAATGTCTGGGAAATCTCGCACCAGGAAGACGTGCCGAAGGGCGAGAAGGATGATTATCCGACTCGCTTCACGACTTGGCGGCGCCGTCCCCAAGGTTAGACATATTTTCATCAAAAACGGCTGATCTCTCAGCGTCCACGTTGAATCCCGCAATTCGGATACCTATAACGGGTTCGGGAATCCCGCCGGGCTTCCGGCGGATATCGGTTTGTCAAGAAGAGGTGTGAATGCCCTGGAGCAATCAGAATGGCGGCGGCCCCTGGGGGGGCGGTGGCGGCAAGAACCAGGGCCCCTGGAACCAGGGGCCGAACCGGCCGCGCGGAGGCAATACTCCCCCCGATCTCGATGAGATCATCCGCCGCAGCCAGGATCGGCTCAAGGCCATTCTGCCGGGCGGTTTCAACGGGGGCATCGGCCTCATCGTCGTGATCCTCGTGATCGCCGTCTGGCTGATGCAGTCGATCTACACCGTCCAGCCCGACGAGCGCGGTGTCGAATCCGTCTTCGGTCGGCCGAAGGAAGAGGTTGCCGGTCCCGGCCTGCACTTCATGCTCTGGCCGATCGAGACCGTCGAACTGGTCAACGTCACCGAGCAGCAGCTCAAGATCGGCAGTGGCACCGGCGAGCAAGGCGAAGGGCTGATGCTGACCGGCGACCAGAATATCGTCAACGTGCAGTTCTCGGTGCTGTTCTCCGTCACCGATCCGCGCTCCTATCTCTATAACGTTGCCGAGCCCGGCAAGACGCTGGCGCAGGTGGCGGATTCGGTGATGCGAGAAGTCGTCGGCCGCCGTCCGGCGCAGGACATTTTCCGCGACAATCGCCAGGCGATCGCCCAGGAGGTCAAAGACCAGATCCAGAAGACGATCGACAACTATCATGCCGGCATTGCCGTCAACACCGTGTCGATCGAGGACGTCTCCCCGCCGAAGGAAGTTTCAAGCGCCTTCGATGAAGTCCAGCGCGCCGAGCAGGACGAAGACAAGATGATCGAGCAGGCCAACCAGTACGCCAACAAGGTGCGCGGTCAGGCCAATGGTGAAGCGGCCAAGATCCGCGAAGACGCGGCGGCCTACAAGAACCGGATCGTCAAGGAAGCCGAAGGTGAAGCGGCCCGCTTCCTCGCGGTCTATGAACAGTACAAGAAGGCGCCCGAGATCACCCGCAAGCGGATCTATCTCGAGACGATGGAAAAAGTGTTCGAGAATTCCAAGAAGGTGATCACCGACACCAAGCCGGGCACCACCGGCGTGCTGCCGCTGTTGCCGCTCAACGACCTCCCTGCCAAGCCCGAAGACAAGGGAGCTCAGAAATGATCAACACCAATCGCCTCGCCATTGGCGCTGTCATCATGGTTCTCGTGATCATCGGCGCCTTCTCGTCCTTCTTCGTGGTCAATGCCCGCCAGCAGGCGATCGTCATCCGCTTCGGTCAGATCACCGACGTCAAGACCGAGCCGGGCGTCTATTTCAAGCTGCCCTTCGCCTTCCTCGATGCCGACCGTGTCCAGTTCGTCTCGAACCAGGAACTGAGGCTCGACCTCGACAACATGCGCGTTCAGGTTTCGGGCGGCAAGTTCTACGAGGTCGACGCCTTCGTGGTCTACAAGATCTCCAATCCGCGGCTCTTCCGCGAGATCGCCGGCGGCGATGTCGACCAGGCGGAATCGCGGCTGCGCACCCGCCTCGATTCGGCGCTGCGCCGCGTCTACGGTCTGCGCGGCTTCGAAGCGGCGCTTTCCAACGAGCGCGCCTCGATGATGAAGGAAGTGCGCAACGACATCACCAAGGACGCCCAGTCCCTTGGCCTGACGATCACCGATGTCCGCATCCGCCGCACCGACCTCACCAAGGAAGTGTCGCAGCAGACCTATGACCGCATGAAGGCCGAGCGTCTCGCCGAAGCCGAAGCGATCCGCGCCCGCGGCAATGAAGGCGCGCAACGCCGTCAGGCCGTCGCCGACCGCGGCAAGGTGGAAATCATTGCCGCCGCAGAAAAGGACGCGCAGATCCTGCGCGGCCAAGGCGACGCCGAGCGCAACCGGGTTTTTGGCGAGGCTTTCTCCCAGGATCCGGAATTCTACGCATTTTACCGGTCGATGACCGCCTATGCGGACGCGTTCAGCACACCGAACACGACTCTGGTGCTGCCGCCGGATTCGGAGTTCTTCCAATATTTCAACAGTGAGCTGCCGAAGAACCCGGCCCAGACGACGACACCCGCCAGCAAA
This sequence comes from Rhizobium sp. P2_G2, assembly GCF_056403555.1. Classification (NCBI taxonomy): domain Bacteria; kingdom Pseudomonadati; phylum Pseudomonadota; class Alphaproteobacteria; order Hyphomicrobiales; family Rhizobiaceae; genus Rhizobium; species Rhizobium sp. P2_G2. The sequence continues at coordinate 20,254 of NZ_JBFUFF010000020.1, read as the reverse complement.
TGACCGATTTCCTCACCGGAATCGCTTTTTTCCTGGTAATTGAGGGACTGCTCTATGCAGCAGTCCCTTCTTTCGTCAAAAATCTGGCGGCTTTATTGCCCACGATTCCGGAAGAGCAGTTGCGATTGTCCGGTCTCGTGGCCATGGCGATCGGCGTTGCCGGCGTCTGGTACCTCAGGCTGGCGTGATGAATTTCGAAGTGACTGGCTAAGGTCGGTCTGTGGAGGCTAAAATGAGATTGCATCGATTGGCGAGCGGGGCCACCCTGAAGACGGGGCTTGCCGTGCTTGTCGCAGCCTCGTTGTCGGCCCAGCCGATCCTGGCGGCGGAAGAAGTCGCCACGGAGCACCGCACCCAGCATGGGCCGGAATCGGTCGCCGATCTCGCCGAGGGCCTCATTGACGCAGTCGTCAACATCGCCATTACCCAGAACGTCAAGCCGGAAGGCGACGAGGGCAATCCTTCGCCCAATCTGCCGAATGACGCACCGTTCAAGGACCTGTTCGACGATTATTTCAAGGACAAGGGCAATAACGGCGCCAACACGGCCCGCAAGGTGAGCTCGCTGGGGTCGGGCTTCGTCATCGATCCGGCTGGCTATATCGTCACCAACAACCACGTCATCGAAGGCGCCTCCGATATCGAGGTCAACTTCGCCAATGGCATGAAGCTCAAGGCCAAGCTGATCGGCACCGACACCAAGACCGATATCGCACTCTTGAAGGTCGAATCGAAGAAGCCGCTGAAATTCGTGCGTCTGGGCGATTCCCGCAAAATGCGCATCGGCGACTGGGTGATGGCGATCGGCAATCCGTTCGGCCTAGGCGGCTCGGTCTCGGTCGGCATCGTCTCGGCCCGCAATCGCAATATCAATGCCGGCCCCTATGACAATTTCATCCAGACCGACGCGGCGATTAATCGCGGCAATTCCGGCGGTCCGCTGTTCAACATGTATGGCGAGGTGATCGGCATCAACACGGCGATCATTTCGCCGTCGGGCGGTTCGATCGGTATCGGCTTTGCCGTGCCGACCGAGATTGCCAGCACGGTCGTCGCCCAACTCAGGGAATATGGCGAGACGCGCCGCGGCTGGCTCGGCGTGCGCGTCCAGCCGGTGACGGATGACATGATCGCCGATCTCAAGATGGACGCGCCGAAGGGCGCTCTGGTCTCCGGCGTGATCAAGGGCGGACCGGTCGACAACGGCTCGATCAAATCCGGCGACATCATCCTCAAGCTCGACGGCGTCGATATCGGCGAGATGCGTGACCTGACACGCGTGGTCGCCGAAAGCCCGATCGGCAAGCCGCTGGAAGCGGTGATCCTGCGCGATGGCAAGGAGATCACCGTATCGGTGACGCTCGGCCGCCAGCCGGAAGAGCCGAAGAAGCCTGCCGATACGGCCGCCCAGCCGCAGCAGAGCGACAACAATGACGACGAGGACAATCCGGACGACGATCAGACGCCGGATAATCCCAACCAGCCGGAAGCCACCGTGCCGGATGCCCCGTCCGATACGCTGGGCCTGACGCTCTCGCAGCTCACCGTCGCCAACCGCAAGCAGTTCGGCATCCAGAGCAATGTCGAAGGCGTTCTGGTCACCAAGGTGCCGGAGAACACGGCGTCGTATGAGAAGGGCCTGCGCCCGGGCGATGTCATCGTCGAAGTGGCGCAGGACGTCGTCCAGACGGCCGAGGATGTGGCGCGCAAGCTCGTCGAGCTCAAGCAGAACGACCGCCGCAACGCCTATCTGATGGTCGCCAATGCCAAGGGCGAGCTCAGGCTCGTGGCGGTGCCGCTGGAGTGATGACGCGGCAAAGGGGTGTTTGCCGTGTAACGGGGCGCCGTCGAATATGCCGCAAAGACCCTCTCTGGCCTGCCGGCCATCCCCCGCTCCGCACAAGGGGGAGAAAGCTCGCGGCACGCTCCTTGCCTCAATTGGGGTGCAGCGGAGCCGCAGCTTAAGCCCGGCCCCTCGTGGGGGTTCGAAGGACGGGTCGAGACCAGTGGCTCGCCCCTGTAAGTTGGGGAGGGGCTTCGCGCCACAAGCAATTGCCTGCCGCACTACTCCTCCACGCCATAGACCTTCTTCAGCGCATCGGTAAAGTCTGCCGTCATCGCGCCTGACGCGTCGCCCTTGTAGTAGCCCAGGCCCTTCAGGCTTTGCTGCAGGCCGGAGCGGAAGGCGGGCGACCATGTGTTCCAGTTGCCGAGCAGGGCCTCCATTGCCGACGGCTCGCCGTCTTTCAGGGCCGTCAGCATATTTGCGGCAGCATTGTTCGGGTCGTGCTTGATGCCTGCGCCGTGATCGAGAAGCTCGGCTAGTTTCAGGGTGGCCGTATCGTTGCCATTGTCGGAGGCCTTGCGATACCAGAACAGCGCCGTCTCGGCATCCTTCGGGACGCCAAGACCATTCTCATACATGTGACCAAGGCTGTAGGCGGCATCGTCGTTGTCGGCGTTGGCCGCATTGTTCAGCCACTCGGCTGCCTTTTCGTAATTCTTCGCCACGACGATGCCACGCGCGTAAAACGTCCCCAGGGCGTTCATGCCCGGAGCGGAGCCGTGATCGGCGGCGTATCGGTAGTAGTGCAGTGCCTCTTCGTTGTTCTTGTCGACGCCCAGGCCATGTTCATAGAGATGGCCGATATTGTAGTTTGCATCGGCGACACCGAGATCGGCGGCGCGGAGATAGAGTTCCAGAGCCTTTTTGTAGTCCTGGGCGACGCCGAAGCCGCGCTCGTACATCCGGCCGAGATCGCTGATTGAATCGCCATCGTTCTGGTCGGCCGCCAGCTGGTAGTAGTGGACCGCCTGTGCGTAGTTGCGGTCGACGCCGAGGCCGTCTTCGAACATGGCGCCGGTGTCGTGCATGCCGCTGACATCGCCCATGTCGGCGGCTTTCCGGTGGAGACGGTAGGCCTCCTCCATGTCTTTCGGCAGGTCGCCACGGCCGTCCTCATACATGACGGCGAGATTGTTGGTGCCGACCACGCTCCCGGCGTCGGCGCCCTTCTTGTACCAGATAACGGCGGAGGCAAAATCCTGCGGCACACCATGGCCCTTCTCATAAAGGAAGCCGGCATTGGTCATCGCGTCTGGATAGCCGAGTGCCGCCGATTTCTGGTACCAGTTCATTGCCGCGGCATAGTCGATGACATGGTGTTCGCCGTCGTCGCTCAACAGGCCGAGATTGTACATCGCCTCGCGGCTGCCGAGTTTCGCGGCCTCAAGGTACCAGCGCGCCGCTTCCTTGAGGTCGACACTGACCCCGTCGCCGTCGTCATAGAGAAGGCCGATGGCATCTGCCGCCTCGGCATGGTTCTGCGCTGCGGCCTTACGATAGAGATCCATCGCCTGGCCGTATTTTTCCGCGTGGTCATAGACTCGGCCGAGCTGATGTTGCAGGCGGGCATTGCCGGGTTTTGCCTTCAGTGCGTCGGAGCAGGCGGCGATCGCCGCATCCGTGTCGATATCGTCGAGATTGACGCCGGCCAGTGATTTCGGCCGGGTCGTATCCTCGGGATCGGCGGCGAGCTGGTCGCATTCGGTAATGGCGTCGGCGGCCGCAACGGTGGCGAAGGCATGTGCGGAGAGCGATGTCGAACCCATGAGGGCGACAAGCAAAAGAGTAGGCAGGCGCGCAGTCATAGTGTCCTCGATTGGCGAGTTGATTGCCAGGGAGACGTTTCAGCCGCTGTTTTTGATCGCCTCGATCATGTGCCGGCGCAGGACGCGGTTGATCTCCGTCTGGTAGCCGCCGGCTTCGGCCCGTGTCTTGAACCAGTCGAGCAGGTCGGAATCGAGGCGGATGGTCACGGATGTCTTGGTGGGGCGGAAATAGCGGCCGCGCTCCCCGGCCAGCATATTGTCTCGCGGCGCCTCGGGGATGTCGTTGGTATCAATCTCGTCCTCAGGGAGGCGATTGACGAATTCAAGCTCGGCTTCCATTTTCCTGGTCAACTCAGCCATTCTCGTAGGCATATTTTTCATGTCGTGTTGCGCGTCTCGCGCCAATGATGCGGATGATTTCTTCGCCACTGCTGTCTCTTTCCGTGTAGACGACCAACAAAAGCGTGGCTGCACCAACGGTGCCGATGCAATGCATTCGCCTCTCGCCATTGTCGATCCGATCGAAATAGGTCCAGTGGAACGGGTCTTCCCAGACTTTTATCGCCGTCTCGAAGGAGATGCCGTGCTTGCTCTTGTTGATCCTGTTCTTGTTGTCATCCCATTCGAAACGCATTGAATATTACCACATCCTCGCAAATGTACATACAAAAATGTAATTACAAGCAGAAAGCGCTCGGGACCACATAAAGAGAGGCAGGCGGACACGCCGCCTGCCTCACCATTTCAGCGATGATGATCGGGGTCAGCCGTTCGGATTGCAATAGCGGATATAGCACCGGTATCCGGTGCGGATGGCGCATTCGTAAAGTGCCCGCCGCATCGCCGAGCGACGGTTCGGATAGTTGTAGCTCCAGCCAGACGCGCCATCGCGGGCGCCGGCGAGGCAGCTCCAGGCAAATGCCTCCGTCTGAAGCGAAGCAGCAAAACCGAGACCCATGAGACCAATGATTGCGAATTTCCAATTCTTCTTCATTCCAGCCTCCATTTTTGAAATGGGCGCGAACAACTCCCTCTTCGCGCCTGAAGAAGTGACGAATTGACCTTCAGCATTATTCGGACGCGATACCATCCGTTTCAGCAATTTCACTTAAATTGGAGGCTCTGTCCACCGATCCTGTGGTGTAGGGTAAATATATCGACGGTTATTCTGCGATGACGAAGTCCGTCTTTCGGTAGCCCTGGATGTAGAGAAGTGCGGTCAGATCACCGTGATCGATACGCATCTTCGCCTCGGCGGCAACGACCGGTTTGGCATGCAGCGCCACGCCAGAACCAGCGAGCTTGATCATGCCGAGGTCGTTGGCGCCGTCGCCAACGACGATGGCGTCGTCGGGGGTAATGCCGAGCCCCTTCGTGATGTCGATCAGCGCGTCGACCTTGGCCTGCTTGCCGAGGATTGGTTCGGCGACCTCGCCGATCAGCTTGCCGCTGCGCTCGAGCAGGATATTGGCGCGGTTTTCGTCGAAGCCGATCTTTTGCGCGATCGGTCCGGTGAAGACGGTGAAACCGCCGGAAACGAGGGCAGTGTAAAAGCCCTTGGCCTTCATCGTACCGACGAGCTCAATGCCGCCGGGGGTGAGCGTGATGCGCTTGGTGATCACTTCGCCGACGACCGAAAGCGGCAGGTCCTTGAGCAGAGCGACGCGTTCGCGCAGTGCCGGCTCGAAGGCGATCTCGCCGTTCATGGCGCGGGCGGTGATTGCCGCGACCATCTCCTTGAGCCCGACCTCGGCCGCCAGTTCATCGATGCATTCCTGGCCGATCATGGTCGAATCCATGTCGGCAAGCAGCAGCTTCTTGCGTCGCGTCTCGGCTTCCTGGATCACGACGTCGATCGGTTGGCCGGCCACCGCGTCGCGGAGCAGGACCTCGGCCTCCGATGCGCTCATACCGTCGCGGACGGGGATGTCGGCAGCGATGCCGTCGGCCAGCCAGTAGAGTCCGGCGGCGGAAATCGCCTCGGCCGCCTTTTCAGCCAGCGACGGAACAAGTAGAGGATGGGCGGGGCTGGCGATGAGCGTGGCGACGAGGGCCATGGAGAATTCCTTGGATAGGGCAAATGATGCAATCCTGATAACCGGGCCGACCGCCAGCGGCAAGTCCGCGCTCGCCGTTGAACTGGCACGCCGGCACGATGGCGAGATCGTCAATGCCGATAGCATGCAGGTCTACGACACGCTGCAGGTCCTGACCGCGCGGCCGTTCGAGGCAGAGATGGGCGGCGTTCCGCACCATCTCTATGGCACAGTGCCGGCGGGTCGGGCCTATTCGACTGGGGACTGGCTGCGCAATGCAGAACAGGTCGTTGCCGAGATCGTTGCACGCGGCAAGATGCCGATCTTTGTCGGCGGCACCGGGCTTTATTTCAAGGCGCTGACAGGCGGTCTTTCGGACATGCCCGTCATTCCACCTGATGTCCGCGAACATTGGCGTGAGCGGCTGCGGAACGAGGGGCCGGACGCGCTGCATGCGGAACTGGCAAGGCGGGATTCGTCCGTTGCCGCCACACTCAACCTCGCCGACGGGCAGCGTATTGTCCGTGCGCTGGAAGTGCTCGACGCCAGCGGGCGCTCGATCGGCGACTTCCAGGAGCAGTCCGGTCATCCAGTGGTCGACGCCGATCGTGCCAAGAAAATTATCGTTCTGCCGGATCGGGCTGTGCTGCACGACCGCATCAATCGGCGCTTCGGTAAAATGTTCGAAATGGGTGCCGTCGAGGAGGTGAGGGCGCTTCTGGCGCTCGGGCTTGGTGCCGACATGCCGGTGATGAAGGCGATCGGTGTGCCGCAGATCACTCGGATGCTGCGGGGCGAACTGACGCCGGAAGAAGTGATCGCACAGTCGTCGGCCGCTACGCGTCAATATGCCAAGCGGCAGATGACCTGGTTCCGCAACCAGATGGATGAGAATTGGGAACGACTGACAAGCTGATCAACGCTTCAGAGGACTGTCGAACGGCTTGCGGAGAAGGCTTTCGCGGCGTGCCTGGAGATCGGCAAGCGACGGTCTGGGAGATACGGGCGGTGGCGCTTTCGCTTCCCCGGCAAGTCGCGAATAGCGATCGATATGGTTGTCCGGCCGGCCGCCGAACTCGGCGTCGACACGCGCCTGCCCGGGCAGCATGCCGGGCGAGTAAGGTTCCAGCGGCGATTCCGAGGCGGGCGGCTGGCGGACCGGAAAGTCCGTGCCGCGCGTCGCATCGCTGATGCCGGCAGTTACAGCTTCGAAGACGGATGCTTCGGCTGACGAAACGCGCGACTGGAAGTCTGAAATGTCAGGCCCGGCGGTCGAGCGCAGGCGCTCGACGATCGTACCGAGATTGATCGAGTTCGGATCGAGATCGCTTTCCTGCGCGTCGGCGCCGTGTGCCGTGGGCAGGATCGCCTCCCTGACGCGGTTGAACTTCAGCCGCATCGGCACCGGCACGGCCTCGCCGAAGGCGATCGCCTCGCCATTGGCGAGCGAGGAAATGAAACTCAACGCCGAGGCCGAGGAATCCGGCAAGGCTTTGCCGATAATGTCCTGGTCGCGCTCATTGGCAAGGCGCAGCGAAAAGATCGTCGAGCATTGCGACAGGATGGTCTGGTCGAGTTCGCCCGGACGCTGGGTGATGATGCCGAGCGATACGCCGTATTTGCGGCCTTCCTTGGCGATCCGGGCGATGGCCTGTCGTGTCGGCAGGAAGCCGAGATTGGGATCGGCGGGCACATAGCGGTGCGCCTCTTCGCAGACGACGAGGATATGGATCGCGCCTTTGCTCCACAGCGCGATTTCAAAGGCCATGCGGCAGAGCACCGAGGCGACGGAATTGACGACTTCCGACGGGATGCCGGCAAGCTGGAACGTGGTGATCGGCCGGTCGCCGCCAGGGATGCGGAAGATCGAGGCGATGGTTTCGTGGATCGTGTCGGTGATCGTGTTCGAGGAGAACATGAAGCGGTAGCGCGGATCGTTGATCACTGCGGCAAGGCGAAGTTTCAATGAGCGCAGATGCGGCTTTTCCGTGCGGCCTTCAAGCTTGCCGATGCGTTCGTCGATGAACGCCATCAGATCGGCGATGCGGTAAGGGACGGGCGTGTCGGCGGTAACGCCGTTGCGTTCGGAGGCGCGGCGGCCCTGGCCGGGCTCAAGGCCGCGAAAGGCACGCTTGGCCTCGGGAATCAGGTCGCGCAGCACGTCGAGCTCGTCCGGAACCGGCGGGCGGCCGCGGAAAATCACCTCGGCGAATTCTTCCAGCCGGAAAAGCCAGAAAGGCAGGTCGAGCGAGCCCGTTTCGATGACGACGGCCGTGTCGGGGAAGGCGGCGGCAAATTCGTTGTGCGGATCGAGGATCAGCACTCTGAGCTTGGGATCGGAAGCCACCGCTTCGCGCAGCAGCAGCGACACCGCGGTCGATTTGCCCGAACCGGTGGAGCCGACGACAGCGAAGTGTTTTGACAGCATCGACGGCATGTGGATCGCGGCATCGATGCTGTCATCCTGGCTGAGCTTGCCGACGATGCAGCTCTCGCGTTTGCCGTGGTCATAGATGCGCATGAGGTCGGACGAACGGATCTGGTGCGCCGGGGCGCCGAGATAGGGATAGTTCGAGATGCCCGAGGAGAATTTTTCCGAGCCGTCGGGAAACTGGCGGACCTCGCCGACGAGCTCCACCTGGATCTGGAAGCTGTTGATGATTTCATCCGACCAGACCGGCGATGTCGCCTGGATCGAGCGGGTCAGTGCCACCACGCGGTTGACACCAACTGCGATGGTCATCAGCTTGCCGACACCCCAGATCGCGGCCGCTTCGCCCGCGCCGGGCGGAAGATCGGCCGCGACGGTCGCATTGCCGCCATCGCAGGCAATGACATGCCCGAGCGATCGGCTGGTCGGCTGCTCCAGCCCGCGACGCTCCTGGACGCCGGCGCTGGGTGAATTTTGCAGATCCTTGCTGTACAAGGCGTCACTCCAGGGGGAAGTGTGAAGTCGCAAGCCTATACAGCGCGGGTTAAAATCCTGTTTCGGGCCAGTTGATCCAAAATGGTGCAGGCAGGATGGGTCGCCGTCTCGTTCGGACGGCAACCCATTGGTGCGGCGCTTATTTTTCGCGCGCAGCCTTCAGCGCATTCGTCCACCAGAGGAGCTCGTCCAGCATCGTCTTGGCTGTATCGATCAGGTAGGGATAGTCGGCCATGGTCTTGCCTTCGCGCATGATGCCGAGCAGCTCGGCCATGCCAATATGGACCGGGTATTTCAGCGAGGCGACCTGCAATTCGGCGAGGATGCCGCGCAGATGCTCGACGGCGCGGGCGCCACCCGAGCCGCCATAGGCGACGAAGCTCGCCGGCTTGCGGTTATATTCCTTGTAGGCGTAATCGAGCGCGTTCTTCAGGACGCCGCTGATCGAATGATTGTATTCGGCGGTGATGAAGACGAAGCCGTCGAGGCTGGCGATCTTCTCGCCCCATTTGCGCGCCACCTCGTTTGCCGGCGGCACGAACAACGGCGACGCCTTTTCCTCGAAAAACGGCAAGGGGAAGTCGCGCAGATCGACGATTTCGAAATCCGCGTCGTCGCGCTGACGGGCAATATCCATCAGCCAGTTCGTCGGGTTGTCGGCAAAGCGACCCTGACGCGTGGTGGAGATGACGATGCCGATCCGGGGTTTCGTAGCCATGTTCGCTCCTTATGCTTACGAATGGTAAGCAATGAATTAGGAGTAACCGAATGAGGCTGCAAGACGGCACTTTTTGGGAAGTGACTTACCTTTTGGGAACCGGCGAAACGGCTGCGATCGGTACTTCTAAAACGACCATGCAAAGCTTGCGGCCGATAATAATCTCGGCCATGCTCCACATATGGACCACGCAACCGAATATCTCATCCCTTTCGTTCAGTTCCCGCTCGACATCGATCCTTGGCCTGAACTTTCCGGCTTCGTGCCGTTCGCGCGCAACTGCTTTGCCGACGTCTTTCTTCTTGATGAGATTGGGCAGGTCTATTTTTTTGATATTTCGTTGTCGGAGCTTTCAAAAATTGCAGAAGACCGGGATGAATTTCTATCCTTGATATCCGACGATCGCGATGGATGGCTGCTTCAGCCACTGGTGGATGCCTGTCGTCATGCCGGCCTCGGTCTGAAGGAAGGACAATGTTACGGGTTTAGACTGCCAACCCTACTTGGCGGTGAATATCGTATCGAGAATATTTGCGTGGCGGTCTTGGATGAATGGATGCCCTTCATGCGGGATTTGCACCGTCAGGTCGGTCACCTTCCCGACGGAGCAACCGTGGACATAGAGTTTGTGGATTAGAGAGCGGGCTCATCCCGGATCTGTGCGATCAGCGCGAGCCGATTGATTTGCTTGTCAGATCGAAATTGACCTGGGCTTGCACGATGGCGGCACGATTGTCCATGACCCACCGGCCGATCGGCTCCAGTGCGCCTTTCAGCGATTGACCAAGAACGGAAAGCTCGTAGTCGACGCGCGGCGGGATCGTCGGGTAGACGGTGCGGATGACCAGGCCGTCGCGCTCGAGATTGCGCAGCGTCACCGTCAGCATGCGCTGCGAAATGCCGGGAAGCGCGCGATGCAATTCCTTGAAGCGCAAGGGTTTGTCGTTCAGCGCCCGCAGGAGCAGGATCGTCCACTTGTCGCCGACCCGGGAAAGGATATGGGCGACGGGGCGGCAATCTTCGGAATGGTGTTCGTGAACCTTGGTCATCGGCGCATTGTAGCAGGAAGCTTTCGGCGGGCAACCGGCCCATCCAAGGGTTAAATGGTGCCGGACTCTGCAATTGTCCAATTGACGGCGGGCGAATTTGCGGTTACCACAGCGCCATGATGATCAAGATTGCAAACATTCTTGTAGTGGGAAGGCGCATGGGCAGGATGGTGTAACCATCCGGCGTTAGCCACCCATGCGCTGAACGAGGCTCCTCCGGGGGCCTTTTTTTATGCCCGCAAACTTGGTAATCCGCGCGATACACGAAGGGAAGGACTTGAGGACAATGGCGAGCGACGACAATCGAATGACTGGAGCGGAAATCGTTCTGAGGGCGCTGAAGGACAACGGCGTCAAGCATATATTCGGCTATCCGGGCGGCGCTGTGCTGCCGATCTATGACGAGATTTTCCAGCAGGACGACGTCGAGCATATCCTTGTGCGGCACGAGCAGGGCGCCGGCCATGCCGCCGAAGGCTATGCTCGCTCCACCGGCAAGGTGGGCGTCATGCTCGTCACCTCCGGTCCCGGCGCGACGAATGCCGTCACGCCGCTGCAGGACGCGCTGATGGATTCGATCCCGATCGTCTGCCTGAGCGGCCAGGTGCCGACACCGCTGATCGGCTCCGACGCCTTCCAGGAATGCGATACCGTCGGCATCACCCGGCCCTGCACCAAGCACAACTGGCTGGTCAAGGACGTCAACGATCTGGCGCGGATCATCCATGAGGCCTTCCGCATCGCCCAGTCAGGCCGGCCGGGTCCAGTCCTCGTCGATATCCCCAAGGATGTTCAGTTTGCCACCGGCACCTATACGCCGCCGTCTGCCGTTCCGGTCGAGACCAATTACCAGCCGAAGATCCAGGGCGATCCTGCCGAGATCGAAAAGGCCGTCCAGGCAATGGCCGGGGCGCGGCGGGGCATCATCTATTCCGGCGGTGGCGTCGTCAATTCGGGGACGGCTGCCTCGACATTGCTGCGCGAACTGGTCGAAGTCACCGGCTTTCCGATCACCTCGACACTGATGGGCCTCGGTGCCTATCCGGCCTCCGGTCCGGCCTGGCTCGGCATGCTCGGCATGCACGGCACTTACGAGGCCAACATGGCGATGCATGACTGCGATGTCATGCTGTGCGTCGGCGCCCGTTTCGACGACCGCATCACCGGTCGCCTCAATGCCTTCTCGCCGAATTCGATCAAGATCCATATCGACATCGATCCGTCCTCGATCAACAAGAATGTCCGTACCGATATCCGCATCGTCGGCGATGCGACTTCGGTGCTTGAAGACATGCTGCGCACCTGGCGGTCTTCGGCCAAGACCGCCGACAAAAGCCGGATGAGCGACTGGTGGGAACAGATCAAGCGCTGGCGCGGCCGCAATTCGCTGGCCTATACCATGTCCAACGACGTGATCATGCCGCAATATGCTATCGAGCGGCTCTATGAACACACCAAGAACCGCGACACCTATATCACCACCGAAGTCGGCCAGCATCAGATGTGGGCGGCGCAGTTCTATCACTTCGAGGAGCCGAACCGCTGGATGACCTCGGGCGGCCTCGGCACGATGGGCTATGGCCTGCCGGCGGCTTTGGGCGTGCAGATCGCCCATCGCGATGCGCTGGTCATCGACATTGCCGGCGACGCCTCGGTCCAAATGACGATGCAGGAAATGTCCTGTGCGGTGCAGCACGACGCGCCGATCAAGATCTTCATCTTGAACAACCAGTATATGGGCATGGTACGCCAGTGGCAGCAGTTGCTGCACGGCAACCGGCTGTCGCATTCCTATACCGAGGCCATGCCGGACTTCGTCAAGCTGGCCGAGGCCTATGGCGCGCATGGCATCCGCTGCGAAAAGCCGGGTGACCTCGACGATGCGATCCAGGAAATGATCGATGTGAAGAAGCCGGTCCTGTTCGACTGCCGCGTCGCCAACCTGGCCAATTGCTTCCCGATGATCCCGTCGGGCAAGGCGCATAACGAAATGCTCCTGCCTGACGAGGCAACGGACGAGGCGGTGGCCAACGCCATCGACGCCAAGGGCCGGCAGCTCGTTTAATAAGAGATCCAGAGGAAACACCATGAATGCAGCGCATCTTCAGCCGACCGGGTCGGCCTATTTCATCCCCAAGGAGACCGAGCTTGCGGAAAGCCACACGCTTTCCATCCTCGTCTCCAACGAGCCGGGCGTACTCGCGCGGGTGATCGGCCTGTTCTCCGGCCGCGGCTATAATATCGAGAGCCTCACGGTTTCAGAGACCGAGCATCGCTCGCACCTGTCGCGCATCACCATCGTCACGCGTGGCACGCCGCATGTGCTCGAGCAGATCAAGTCGCAGCTCGAGCGCATCGTGCCGGTGCACCGGGTCGTCGACCTGACCAACCGGGCACGCGAAATGGGCCAGGATCGGGCGATCGAGCGCGAACTGGCGCTGGTCAAGGTCACCGGTCATGGCGAGGCGCGGGGTGAAGCACTGCGTCTGGGCGAAGCGTTCAACGCCAAGGTGACTGACGCGACGGTCGATCATTTCATCTTCGAGATCACCGGCAAGTCCTCGAAGATCGACCAGTTCATCACCATCATGCAGCCGCTCGGGCTGATCGAGGTCTGCCGCACCGGCGTCGCCGCGATGAACCGTGGTCCTCAGGGCATGTGATTGGTCGATGCGCTGGCCGAAAGTCACCACACGAACGATTGATGAGATCGAATGCGTCGTCTCGGTGCTTCTGGCCATCGCCTTTGCCCATCTGCTTGATGCCAGGAATGTGTCCTGGGCCGCGTTTTCCGGATACATGGTCATGCGCGGCCATGTATCCGAGACTTTTCCGCGCGGCGCGCTCAGGATCGTCGGCACTGTGGTCGGTGCGGCGATTGGCCTGGCGGTCGTTCCCTTCGTCTATAGCCAGCCGATCCTGGTCGCACTATCGGCCGGGATCGTCGGTGGGCTTGCGCTCTATCGCAGCCTGACCGCCAAGCATTCCTATGCCTGGCTGTTTGTCGGCCTCACCTTCGTGATGATCCTGTTCGACAAAGCTCAGCATCCGGATGCGATGCTGAGCGGCTTCGCTCGGACGCGTATCCTCGAAATCGTTGCCGGCACCAGTGCCTGCGTGCTGGTGAGCGCTATCTCGACAGTGACCGTGCGCCGCACCTGGCCTGGTGTACCCGGGCCGCCGGCGCGCGAGGCCGGCTGGCATCCGCATGCGGCGCTACATGCGGCGGAAGGTGCCTCGGCACTGCTGCTCCTGCCGTTGATCGGCTGGCTGTGGCCGCGGCCGGACCTGGCGCAGGCGGCGGTGACGATCATGGCGGTGATGCTGCTGCCACTGAGTACGATCGAGGTCAGCGGCTTCATGCCAGTCACCTATCGCATGGGCCTGCGTGTTGCCGGTTGCCTGGCAGGCGCGGGTTTCGCCTTTGTCTTCGTCGTCCTGGGCGGCGGCGGGTTGGCGCTGCTGTTGCTCGGCCTGGCGATCGGTGTGCCGATCGGCCGGCATATCGAAAACGGCAAGGGCAGGTTTGCCTATTCCGGCGTTCAGTTCACGCTGGCTCTGCTTGTCGTGCTCGTGCCCGACAATTATTCCCGCGTGGCGATCGATCCGGTCTATGAGCGGCTGCTCGGTATCATTCTCGGCGTGGTGTTGCTGCAGCCGGTTCTGCTCGTCTGGCACGCTGCCTTTTCAGGCCGGCGCGCGGTTGCGCGGGGCAGGAGCGGCGACGGCCCTGACCCCAGCAATGCCGCATGACATAGCGAATAATAATAAATTCAGAAGAGCCGGATATCTGGCTTGGCCAGCATCAGCCAGACAATGGCGAGCACGGCGGCGAAGGCGGGGAAGCCGCAGGCGAACCAGATCCGGTAGAGCCTGAACCATTCGGGCGGCARGGGCGTACTTTGTGCGACCGCCTCGCGCGCCATGTCCCTCAGCCGCGTCTGGATCCAGACGACCGGCAGCCAGAACAGGCCGGTGAGGATATAGAGCGCCAGCGACAGCAAGAGCCAGCCGTCGGACAGCGACCAGCCGACGCTGCGGGCGAGAAAATAGCCGGTGATCGGCTGGGCGATGACGGCGGTGGCGGTAAACAGCGTGTCGGCGACCACCACCGTGTCGGCGACATGGGCGATCAGGTCAGGCTTTTCGGTGCGCCGGGCCATGACCATGAAAAAGGCAATGCCGGCGCCGGTTCCGAAAAGCACGGTCGCGCCGATGACGTGCAGTAGGCGTAGAATGACTTCGAGATCCATCAACGTTCATCCAGGATGGCCAGTGTCGCCAGCGACAGGATGATCGCCGGCAATACCTTGACGTATGGGCCGAGCGGATCGAGCCAAAGCGATGTTTCGAGAATGCTGCCGCCGATGAGATAGAGGCAGGCCAGTGCGATCTGCCCGATCAGCGCCAAGCGCGACAGTGGCCGGTAGAGCACGCCAAGCCCAAGCCCGATATCGAGGAGCGAGGTGATGATCGTCACGGCATCGGCAGCGGCCGTCGGCATGAAGGGCAGGAAATGCGCCGACGCCGGTGCGATATCGATCAGGGCGATCGTACCGGACAGGAACCAGAACAGCGCCAGTGCAACGACCATGACCGGCTTCATCAGATAGAGCCGGGCGAACCACAGGTCCTGGACGCCGGCAGGGTAGGCGGCGAGCGTGTCGCGCGTCGAGCGAAGCGGAACGGCGACCATCGGCTCGGCCGCCTCGATGCCGGCCGACATCACCCGCATCGCCGTCGTGCGCAGCGGCGAGCGCCAGCCGAGCAGGCCGGAAAGATCTGCAAGCCGGGAGATCGCCGCACCGATCGCCGGCGCCAGCGGCAGGATGCGGGCCGGCGCCAGTCCCAGCCAGGCGCGGTGCAGCCGGACAAGTGCGGCGAGATCGAGCGCGTCGCCGGCAAGTTCCGTATCGGTGCCGGGCGCCAGCCTGCCGCTCAGCGCCGCAGCCACCGCCTCGACCACGTCGTCGAGCGCCACGGTATGCACCGCCTGGTCGGCATAGACGAGCGGCATAGTGAGCGGCATCGAGGCAAGCGCTCTCAACAATGCCGACCCGCCATGCGCATTGCGGCCAAGAACCAAAGCCGGGCGCAGGATGACATGGGGGAGGCCGGACCGCTTCAGCGCTGCGTCGGCGCTCGCCTTGGTGACGAGAAAGGGCAGGTCGGCGGCGAGGTCGAGGCGGGCGGAGATCTGCACGACCTGGCCGACGCCGGCTGCCTTGCAGGCGTCGTAGAGCGCCAGCATCGCGTCTTGCTGGGTGGCCGCAAGATTGTCGCGCAGGCCATCCTGCAGAGCGCCGGCGCAATTGACCACGGCCTCGATGCCTTCGAGCAGCGGCATCCAGCGTTCGGGTTCGGTCAGGCTGGCGAGGTCGGCCTTGATCCAGCGCGCGGTGGGGAACCGGTTCTGCGCATGGCCGATGTCGCGGCCGAGGCCGGTGACATTGCAGCCGGCGCGGGCGAGCCGCGCGAGTACCGCCGAACCGATGAAGCCGTTTGCACCGAGAATCAGGATCGTCATGATGGATGGTACCACAGATGGATTTGGTGGGCGGTGCGCGGAACGGCGGACCTTCTCCCCGGGGGGAGAGGGAATCTGCCTTTGACGCCCTGCCACAAGCAGCGTTGCACTTATATGATTGCCCTGCGCAGCAATGCGCCCAACTCTACAACATCTCCAACGGTCGCTTCCGCGCTGGCGGCGAGAAGGCCTCGTCCAGAGCCTTCCAGTCGGCGTCGCTGACAGAGAGTTCCACCGCGCCGCGGTTCTCGGCGGTACGGGCGCGCTCCGACGTCTTCGGGATGGCGATGATGTCGCCTTGCCTGAGCAGGAAAGCCAGCGCGAGTTGCGCTGGCGTGGCCTGATTGGCTTTGGCGATGCGGATCAGTTCGGGGTGGCTGAGAAGCTTGCCCTGTTCGATCGGCGAATAGGCCATGATGGGCACATTGCGTTGCCGGCACCAGGGCAGCAGATCATATTCCGGGCCGCGGCGGGAGAGATTGTAGAGAATCTGGTTGGTCGCGCATCGTTCGCCGCCCGGAATGTCGAACAGTTCCTCCATGTCGTCGGTGTCGAAATTCGACACGCCCCAGGCGCCGATCTTGCCGGCCTGTTTGAGGGTCTCGAAGGCCTCGATCGTCTCGGCCAGCGGATGCTCGCCGCGCCAATGCAGCAGGTAGAGATCGATCGTGTCGACACCCATGCGCTTCAGGCTGCGCTCGCAGGCCGCGATCGTGCCGTCGCGGCTGGCATTCCAGGGATAGACCTTGCTGACCAGGAAGATATCCGGACGACGCCCTGGGATCGCCTCGCCGACGATCTCCTCTGCGCCGCCCTCGGCATACATTTCGGCGGTGTCGATCAGCGTCATGCCGAGGTCGATGCCGGCATTGAGGCTGTCGATCTCGCGCGCGGCATCGGCCTTGCGCTCGCCCATGTTCCAGGTGCCCTGGCCAAGGGCTGCGACCTCGCGGCCATCCGGTAGCCTGACGTGTGGTATTTCGGACATTCTTGCCTCTCAGTTCGGACTTCCAGCCGTAGCATAAGCAAGCCTCGGTCCGCGGCACAAGCCGGTTCAGGTGTTGAACTGCCGGTACAAGTGTCGGCACTGCGCCACCGCATGCCCGCTGACGATATACTCGGCCACCACCGAGCGACCCGATGGGGCGCCTTCGACAATGGTGAGGAGGCCGCCCGCCTGATACGCGCGGTGCGGACACTTACCTTCCTTCCAGAAGCGAATGGCGGCGGGGAAGGGACCTTACCCGATTACCCCGCAGTGGCCCGCAATCCCAGTACTTGAAAAATTTTGTTTCTAGTCTCGATCAACACCGCCAGTTTATCGAGTTTTTGCAAAAACCTATTGTTTATCCGGCGGTCAACAGCGCGGCGACTTCACTGGCCGGGCTGGTTCCTTGGCCCGCCGGACCCATTTGAAAAAAGGAAGCTCCCTTGATTGAATCCTCCCACTCAGCAGCGTCATCCGTCACCCAGCCGTCGGCTGTGACCGACACTAACCGACGGCTCCTGGACGCGTTTGTTGACTTCATCAACACTGCTGACGAAGGCAAGGCCAACCGCCTCGTATCGCCAAGCGCAACATTTTTCGTTCCCGGCCGCATCGAGCCATTGATGGGTCCACCCGGTTACATGCAGATCATAGGCATGATGCGAAGCGGCTTTCCCGATATCCAGTGGACACTCGAGGATGCAGTGTTCGGTCCAGACAAGATCGCTGCTCGCTTTACAATGCATGGCACCCACAACGGAAGCTTCCTTGGTGTTTCGCCGACTGGAAAGGCCATTTCGGTCACTGCAATCAACATCTATTATCTGCGTGATGGCCAGATCGTTGGGGAATATGGTCAACCTGATTTCTTGGGTCTCATGCGGCAAATCGGCGCCATTCCAGGATAGTCACGCCGAGAAATCGTATACCGGGACCGTGCTGCAGCATGTCGGAGTCACTTTACCTTCTCACTTCCGAACTCGGTTGCCGCGAAATCAAGGAAACTGCGCAGTTTGGGTGTGACCCTTCTGTCGGGCGCGTAAAGTACGTGCAAGTGACGCGTCGGCACCTGATAGCCAGGCAATAGAGGGACAAGTTTCCCAGTCTCTATTCCTTGGCGCAACAGCTCAAGCGGCTGAAGAATGACCCCTTGTCCGGACAGCGCCGCGCTCAAAAGGGCTTCGCCGCTGTCCATCATCAACTTTCCCGCAATGGCGACGCTGCTTCGTCCGTCGGGTCCGTCGAAAGTCCATTCCGTCCTCAAGCTGGTATGCGAGAAAATCAGACATTCGTGTTGGCTCAGATCGGCAGGCGTTTGCGGGATACCATGCAGTTTCAGATAGTCCGGCGAAGCGCAGATACCCAAGCGATAGGGGTTGAGTCGTTTGGCGATCAAAGCGCTGTCGGACAAGTCCCCCACGCGGAACACGGCGTCATAGCCCTCGTCAATCAAATCGATGAGACGGTTTGACAAAGACAGTTCAACCGAAATCTGGGGATAGGTGCGCATGAACCCTGGAAGTTTCGGAGCAAGCAGATGGATGCCGAATGTGACGGGGGCACTTATTCTCAGCCTACCCCGCGGTATGATGCGGGTCTCCTCTGCCAGGGCTTCCGCGGCTTCGACCTCTGCAAGGATATTTTGCGAGCGCTCGTAATACTGTTTGCCAATGTCCGTCAGATGCTGACGGCGTGTGGTTCGGTTGAGAAGCTTGACACCCAGATAATTCTCGAGCGCCTGCACGTGCTTTCCCACGAGCTGCGGCGAGGTGCCGAGCGCCTCGGCTGCCGCGCTGAAAGAGCCCATTTCCACGGCTTTGACGAAAATACGCATGCTTGAGAAGCGATCCATTGGAAACATTCTGTTGCAGGTGTTGATTAGGCAGCGCCATTTATCACGAATTTGTTTTTGATCACATCTGTGTGCAGCATTCGTTCTCCAACTGGAGTTGATCTATTCCATGAAAGCAGTTGTCGTTCACGCGCCTGGGCCGGCAGACGTTTTGAAGCTTGAAGATAGACCCCTGCCGGACGCGAAGTCGGGTTGGGTGCTGATCCAGGTCCATGCATTCGGCTTGAACAGGTCCGAGCTTTTCACGCGGCAGGGACATTCTCCCAGCGTCGTCTTTCCCCGCATCCTGGGAATCGAAGCCGTCGGCGCGGTGGTCTCCGCGCCGGGCGGTGAATTCCACGCGGGCGATATCGTGGCGACTGCGATGGGCGGCATGGGCCGTGCCTTCGACGGCGGCTATGCAGAATTTACACTTGTTCCAGCCGCGAATGTTCAAAAGCTCAGAACCAATCTCTCCTGGGATGTTCTGGGTGCTTTGCCCGAAATGGTGCAGACGGCGTGGGGCGCCCTGGAAACGGCGCTCCACCTGAAGCCAGGTGAGATCCTGCTCATACGCGGCGGGACGACATCGGTTGGCCTGACAGCTGCGATCCTGGCCAAGCGTCTTGGCGCTCATGTGATTGCGACCACCCGGAGGCAAGATCGTCGGTCGATGCTTCTTGAAAACGGCGCTGACGAAGTCATCATCGATCCAGGAGAAATCGCGGCAGATGTGCGCCGCCTTCACCAAAGCGGAGTTCATAAGATATTTGAACTCGTTGGAACGACGACCCTGACGGACAGCCTCAACTGTGCCGCCAGGGGCGGCAGTGTGTGCATGGCAGGAATGGTCGGAGATGCCTGGGAGTACCAGCGCTTCGCACCCATGGAGATTATTCCGACGACCGTCAACCTGACCACTTACTCCGGCGGAGCCGATGATTTTGTCGCTACGCCTTTGCAAGACATCATCGGCGAGGTCGAAGCCGGACGGTTCAAACCGCCGATTGGCCGGGTATTCAAGATCGATGAAATCGTCGAGGCGCACCGCGTCATGGAACAAAACCTCTCCGGCGGAAAGATCGTCGTGCTGACCTGACATCCGCGATCGCCGCCGCCGCATCCTTCGAAGACGTCTGTTTTGTCCGGGATGCGCCCTTGCGGCAATCTCCCCCTTGAGGGCAGGGCAATTGCATATGACAAAGCCCCTGTCCACCTTATGGGGGGCCGAAGGACTGGTCGAGACTAGGCCGTAGACTCATAACGCGTTGATCCAGATGCGGGTAGCAATGATTTTGGCGGCGGCAAGGAAATTGGCTGGGTTCTTGTCGTAACGTGTTGCCATAGCTCGATATTGTTTGAGCTTATTGAATAAGCGTTCGACGAGATTTCTTTGCCGATAGACCCATCGGCTGAAGGAAAAGCTGTCCTTGCGATTGCTTTTGGCTGGGATATTGGCCCAGGCCTTCTTTTCCTTGGCTTGTGCACGCAATGCATTGGTATCGTAAGCTTTGTCACCAAGGATGATCGTGCCCTCGCGCATAACGCTCAGCATCGGCAGTGCCAT
>NZ_JBFUFF010000019.1:0-98638 GCF_056403555.1 Rhizobium sp. P2_G2 | reverse complement strand
GCCATGCATTTTCCCTCGGGCCGGGAAAGTCGGGACGGAACCGGCCTCGAAAAACGAAAGGAAAAGCAATGGCAATTCCAAAGAACACGATCTGCGTCTGGTATGACAAGGACGCCGAGGCTGCCGCCCGCTTCTACGCCGAGACTTTTCCCAACAGTTCGGTGGCTGCCATTCATCGTGCACCCAGCGACTTCCCGTCCGGCAAGGCGGGCGATGTGCTGACCGTCGAATTCACGGTCGCAGGCATTCCCTGCCTCGGCCTCAATGGTGGCCCCATGTTCAAACACAACGAAGCCTTCTCCTTCCAGATTGCCACGGACGACCAGGAGGAAACCGATCGCTACTGGAACGCCATCGTCGGCAATGGCGGCCAGGAAAGTGCATGTGGCTGGTGCAAGGACAAATGGGGCATCTCCTGGCAGATCACCCCGCGCGTATTGACCGAAGCGATGGCTGCTGGCGGCGATGAAGCAAAGCGTGCGTTTGACGCGATGATGGACATGGGAAAGATCGATGTTGCGGCGATCGAGGCTGCTCGCCGCGGTTGACGGCCGGTTTTAGCGCGCCGCCTGCTTCCAGACGTCGCAGATCGCCTCGGTGAAGGGCGCAAGGTCCAGGCGTTCGCGATGGATGGCAAGGGCCGCGGCGCCGAGCCGCGCCCGCAGCGCCGGGTCTTCGATCAGGCGCCGCAGGGCCTCTGTCAGCGCGTCGACATCGCCGGGCGGGACCAGCAGTCCCGACTGCTCATCGACAATGATGTCTTCGACTGCGCCCACCGGGGTCGTCACCACTGCAAGGCCGGCCGCCATGCCCTCGATCACCGAAACCGGAAGGTTTTCGGCGAAGGATGGTAAAGCGAGGATGTCGGCCGACGCGATCAGCGAGGCGACCTCATCCGGACCAACCCAGCCGGGCAGGCTGACCCGTGTGGCAAGCGCCAGCGCCGCCGCCTTAGCCCGCATCGCCTCCACTTCGCCGTCGCCTGCGATCGTCGCCCGCCAGCCTTCGATCGAAGAGAGCTGTGCAAGTGCCTCGATCAGTTGCGGCGTGCCTTTTCGTTCGCCGACGCGGCCGAGGAAAAGGACATGCATCTGCTCGCCCCCACCGCGATGCGGCAGCGACGGCGTCTCCGTTGCATTCGGCACGATGACGATCTTGTCGGCCGTGCCAGGTGCCCTGGCCGTAACGAAATCACGCCAGATGCGCCCGAGCACGATGACGCGGGCGGCATGCTCGAACAGGCTGCGGATGCGCCGGCTGAGGAAGCCGCTTTCGGTCCAGAATGTCTGATATTGCGACCCGTGCAGGTGCAGCACATAGGCCATGCCGAGCATCCGGGCACAGGCGGCGATGACCAGTTTGCGATAAGTGCTGCCATGGCTCGACAGGTTGATATGCACCACATCCACGCGCCCTGCCACACGCGCTGCGACCATGCTTAGGCAGACGCCCGCCATGGCCAAGACCGAAAGCGCGGTCGGCCCGGAACCGCGGCTGACCAGGAATTGCGCCTCGATATCGCGGCCGCTTCGCCGGTCGAGCTCGCGTTTCAGCGCGCCCATGATCCGGTCGATGCCGCCCTGTCCGGATGTGCCAGAGGGGACGGTAACCAGAACATGCAGGGGTCGAGAACTGGAACGGCGTTGCGGCATGGCTGTTTCACTAGCATGCCCCCGGCGCGCGGCAAAGCGGAGTGCAGCGGAAAGCGGGGAGGGCGGCGGCAACTGCGATGACCTCGTTCGTGCGATTTCGAGCCGGATTCGCCCTTCGCCGAGATTCCGCTATATTTCGCGTGGCGGTGAAGCTAAGCAGGATCGACGATCCAAGGATGATCCCTTGCTGCTGCGCTCCACCCTGATCTACGCTCCGGCGATCCTTCTGACGCGCATTTCGGCGCTGCTGCTGCTGGTCGTCGCCACGCGACTGATCGACCAGACGGAATACGGTCTGCTGACGCTGGTGGTCACTGTCGGCGAGATGACCGACGTTGCCGTCACCAACTGGCTGCGCATCGCGCTGCTGAGACTTGGCGGCAAAGGCGATATCAGCCGCGGCAGCCTCGCTTTGGCCGGCCGGGTCCTGATCGGCACGACGGTGCTGGCGCTCGCCATCTCCGTCGCCGCCTCCGCAGTGGTCGTGCCTGAGCGCTGGATTGCCTTTGCGATTGCTGTCTGCGCCTATCTCGTCGCTGGCGCCGTCGGTCGTTTTGCGCTCACCGTGCTGCAGATGCAGCAGCGGCATTCCGCCTATTCCATGTTCGAATTCCTGCGCGCGGTTCTGCAGCTTGTCTTGCCGGTCGCGGCGATCTTCGTCTTCGAAAAATCCTTCCTCGTGATGTCGCTGGGTTCGAGCCTGGGGGCGCTGATCGCCGGCATCCTTGCCGGCGCCATGGCCTCGCGCAGGATCGTCGCCGGTCCGCCGCGCTTCACCCATCGCGAATTCTTTGCGCTGGGTGTGCCGCTGATCCTCATGGCGCTGGTCGGCTTCGGCCTCAACAATGCCGAGCGCATCTTCCTGAAACTGTTTCACGATGCCGGCGCGGTGGCGACCTTCGCCGCGGCCTATGCGCTGGCGCGCCAGCCGATCGACATGGTCGCCAATGCCGTCAACATGGGCGCCTTCCCGGAAGTGGTGAGCCGCTTCGACGACGAGGGGCCTGCCGCAGCAGGCAGGCTGCTGTCGCAACTGATGGCGCTGCTGATCCGCCTCTGCCTGCCGGTGGCGGCGCTCCTTGTGGCGCTGGCCGGCGATATCGCGGCGCTGGTCCTGCCCGCCGGTTATCGAACCGATGTCGACAGACTTTTCCTGATCATCGCTGCGAGCGTCATTGCGGCGAACCTCACCAGCTTCGTCTACGGCACGGTCGTGCACGCGCACAAGCGGCCATGGCTGCTCATCATCGCCAATGCGGTCGGCTCAGCGGCAACGATTGTCCTGTCGCTTATCCTGATTCCATCGATGGCGGCGGTCGGTGCGGCCTTCGCACTTCTCGGCGGCTCGATCGCCAGCCTCATCGCATGCATCACCATCAGCCACCGGCTGACGCCTGTGCCGGTGCCTTGGCGGGATGTCGGCATCTCGCTGCTGATTTCCGCCACGATGGGCGTCGTGGCGATATTCGTTGCCAATGTGATGGGGGCCGCACCCGCTATAGTAAGGTTGGCAGCCGGCGGGATCGCCGGAGGCGTCGTTTTCATCGCGCTGAATGCCGTGTTCCACAGGCAGGCAACGGTCAGGATTGCCGGTACCCTGCGGATGCGGCTCAGACGCTTCGCATCCTGACCAGGAAAGGCTCTATTCAACGCCTCGGTCGCTGCCGCCATTCCTGCCACAACAGAATGGCGTAAGCCGTATTGGTCTCGTAGTAGCGAGGCCAGAGCCGGCGCGGCTCCTGCGCCGCCCGGAAAAGCCATTCGAAGCCTGCATTCTGGACCATTCTCGGCGCCCTGGCGACCTTGCCGCCATAGACATCGAAGCTGCCACCGACGCCCATGACGAAATTCGGTGTCAGCCCATCGCGGTTCTTGCGCAAAAAACGCTCCTTGCGCGGCGTCGGCATGGCGACGAACAGGCAGTCGGCGCCAGATCGATTGATCGCCTCAAGCACCTCCGGTTCGTCCTCGGGCGTGAAATAGCCGTTCCGCATGCCGGCGACGATAAGTTCGGGGTGATCCTGTTTGAGCCGGTGCTGCACGGCCTCCAGCACCACCTGTTCCGCACCCAGCAGATAGGGGCGGAAGCCGCGGGCAGCGCAGAGGCCGAACAGGCTGGTCATGATGTCGATGCCCGCCACCCGTTCTGGAATGGCGAGGCCGCAGAGCCTTGCGCCCCAAACGACGCCGGTGCCGTCTATGTTGATCATATCCGCAGTGGAGACATCGTCGCGAAGCTCGGGATTGCTGCGCATGTTGACGAGCTTGGCGACGTTGACGACCGTATGATGCAGTGGCTGCTTCAACGTCATCGCCTCTTCGGCAATGGCAAGTGTTTCCGCCATCGTCAGTGCATGCATCGGCGCTCCCATGAATTCCAGCCGCCGAGAAGCGAGCAGGACATGCTGCGACCAGCCGATGCTATGGACGTTCATTCCGCCGCCTCCGGCATCGACGAAGCGCGCGACCTGCTGCCTTCGATGCGGGCATCAGGCTTGCGCGCCTTGCGCCAGGTCCAGAGACCGCGCGTGTCGATCAGTTTCTTGTCGCGCAGGGCTTCGGGGTCGATGAGATTGAACTGCCGGTGATCGACCAGCAGCACGACGACATCGGCCTGGTCGATTGCCGACAGTGCGTCGGCGAAGACGATGCCGCGGCCCTCGAGCTCGCGCGGCAGCGCCCGGACATTCGGTTCGGCGGCGACGATCTTGATCTCCGGTACCTCTGAGAGAAGTTTCACCACTTCGACAGCCGGGCTTTCGCGCAGATCGTCAATGTTCGGCTTGAAACTCAGTCCCAGGCAGGCGATGGTCTGCCGGCGATTGCCGCCGAGCAGAGCAAGAATGTCCCGCACCACGGCATGCGGGCGCTCCGAATTGATGTTGCGCGCCAGATTCATCATCGGCGATTTCTCCGGCGCGGCATCGATGATGAAATAGGGGTCGATGGCGATGCAATGGCCGCCGACGCCCGGGCCAGGCTGCAGGATGTTGACGCGCGGATGCCGGTTGGCGAGGTCGATCACCTCCCATACATTCAGCGACAGATGTTGGCAGACGGCTGCGAGTTCGTTGGCAAAGGCGATATTGACATCACGGAACGCGTTTTCGGCGAGCTTTACCAGTTCCGCACTTTCCGCCGAGGTGATGAACAGATCGCCCGCCACGAAGCTGGAATAGAGTTCGGCTGTCCGCTCCGACGACCTGCGGGAAAGCCCGCCGATCGATCGGTCGTTGTTGATCAGCTCGGTCAGCACCTTGCCTGGCAGAACCCGCTCCGGCGAATAGGCGACCGCCACATCCGCTTCGTCGCCATGGGTGAGCGGGAAGCGAAGATCGGGACGCAGTTCGGCAAGCAGCGTGGTCATCAGGCGGGTCGTGCCGACAGGCGAGGTCGATTCCAGCACGACCATGTTGCCCGGCGCCAGGATCGGCGCAATCGCGCGCGCGGCGGCGAAGACATGCGTCACATCCGGCTTGCGATCCTCTGTGATCGGCGTCGGTACGGCGATAATGAAGGCATCGGCCGGTTGCGGCGTGACGAACGCTTGGAGCCTGCCATTCGCCACCACCTTCTGGATCAGGCCGTCGAGATCGGGCTCGACGATGTGAATCTCGCCGCGATTGACCTTCTCGACCACGGCCGGATTGATGTCGACGCCAACCACATCGAAGTCGCGGCTGGCGAAGATGGCGCAGGTCGGCAGGCCGATATATCCCATGCCGATGACGGAGACGGTCCTGATTTCAGGCATGACGCAACAGCTCCTCGACGATCCGGCTGCTCGCCCGGCCGTCGCCATAGGGATTGTGTTGTTCGGCCATGCCGCGATAGACAGCCTGGTCGTCAAGCAGCACATTGACATTGAACAGGATTTTCTCGACATCGGTACCGACCAGGCGCGCCGTGCCGGCCGCCACGCCCTCGGGCCGCTCCGTATTGCCGCGCATGACCAGCACCGGCTTGCCGAGCGACGGCGCCTCCTCCTGCACGCCGCCGCTGTCGGTCAGCACCAGATAGCTCTGCTTCTGCAGGTAGAGGAAAGCCAGATAGTCCTGCGGATCGATCAGGTGGATGTCCTGCAGGCCGCCGAGCTGAGCGTCAACCACGGCGCGAACGCTGGGGTTGGGGTGGACCGGATAGACGATCTGCACGTCGCCCCGCGTCGCCAGCGCCTTCAGCGCCGTACAAATGCGGTCGATGCCGCCGTCGAAATTCTCGCGGCGATGGCCGGTGACGAGAATCAGCTTCTTGCGGCGATCGAGGAAGGGGAACCCGCCCGGCAAGCGCCTCGCTCATCGGCCTGTCGGCGTCGATCTCCGCTGAGAAATGCATGAGCGTATCGATCACCGTGTTGCCGGTGACGAAGATCATATCCGGGTTCTTGCCTTCGGCGACGAGATTGTCGCGGGCCTGCTGCGTCGGGGCAAAATGCCAGGCGGCGATGTCGCCGACGATCCTGCGGTTCAATTCCTCAGGGAAGGGCGAGCCGATATTATGGCTGCGCAGGCCAGCCTCGACATGGGCGACCGGGATGCGCTTGTAGAACGCGGCGAGCGCCGCCGCCATCGCCGTCGTCGTGTCGCCCTGTACGATGACGACATCCGGTTTCGATTTCTCCAACACCTCGCCGACGCCGGTCAGCACGCGGCTCGTCACGTCGAACAGGGTCTGGCCTGACTGCATGATGTCGAGGTCGTAGTCGACCCTCAGGCCGGTGAGCGCGATGACCTGGTCGAGCATGTCCCTGTGTTGGGCGGTAACACAAATTTCGGTTGCAAGCCCCGTTGCGCCAAGTGCTGCGCGTGCGATCGGAAAACACTTCAACGCTTCCGGCCGCGTGCCGAAGACGATCAGCAGCCTTCGCTCTTTCGGAAGCGGGGGGTGCAAATTGAAATGCATGCTTTCGTCCTGCCACTTACAATTCGGTCAAGCTTGACTACTCGTAGATCTTGAAACTGATATTATCGGGCAGGCCGCGGGGCGACGTTCAGAGCTAATATATAGTTAATTTCGCCGGCAACGCGCCTATACGCGAGAATTTCCCCTTTCGCGCGCGTGGGTTAGCAGGAATTGTGGATGTGTTTTGAAATGGGATCGGGCCGAATTTGCACAACCTGACAATCATCAGCAAAGCCGCGGCGGCCCGTCGCTGGGAGGCCTCTCTTCAGGCTCGATTGCATGCCGTTGGCTATACAGTCTCGGTCGTCCATGCGGCACAAGCCGCGGCGGCCGGGCGACATGGATTCGACCATGTTCTGGCCATCGAAAGCCGCCGCTTCGGGCCGTCGCTCGCCAGTCTTGTAGCTCCGCTACAGACTGAGAATCTCGGAGTCGCCGAGCTCGTGATTGATCTCACTGGTTCTACGGCGGAGACAGACATACCGGTGCTGACATTCGAAATCTTCGGCTGCAACGACATTGCCGAAGGCATCACGGAAATGCTCGCCCGGCGGCAATTGCCGGAGCTCGTAACACGCTTAAATGGTGTTGCTGTCGGCCATGCGCGCCCAATGACAATAGACAATCTTTGGTTGTCGAAAATGTCGAATAATTTACTGGCGGCGGCAATTTCCTTGCTTTTGCAAAGTGTGAAGCGCTTTTTCGCCGGTCGGCTCCAGCCGGTCAGTGCTCCCGCCGTCCCGGAACGAAGCGGCGCTGGTTTCTTTTGGCACTACGCGCCCTTTGCCGCCCGAATGCTGGCCGATCGAATCGCTCGGAAGATAAGGCGTCGCAAGCGGCCATTCTACTGGCAGGTGGCCTATCGGCAGACCGGCGCAGCGGGTGTCGCTGAGACCCGCCGGCTCGACGGTTCGCCTTTCACTGTCCTTTCCGACGATGGAGAGAGCTTCTACGCCGATCCGTTCATGTTCGCACACGGCAACCGGTATTATCTGTTCGTCGAGGAATTCCCCTATGCGTCGGGCCGCGGCGTCATCTCGGTTGCGGAATATAGCGCGGACGGGCGTTTCGGTACGCCACGCGTCGTGCTCGAAGAGCCGCATCATCTCTCCTACCCGCAGGTGTTCGAGGAGGGCGGCGAGATTTTCATGATCCCGGAAAGCAGCGCCGCTCGCGAGCTCGTCCTCTACCGCGCCGACGTCTTTCCTGATCGTTGGGCGCGCGACACGGTGCTGCTTGCCGACATCGATATCAATGATGCGACCCTGTTGCGATCAGAACATCGCCATTGGCTGTTCGGCACGGAAAAATTCGGGCCGGGCAGTGCCTCGGACACCTTGATGGTCTACTCCGCTCCGGCTTTGAGGGGACCGTGGCGGCCGMATGCCCTCAACCCGATCGCCATCGATCGCGCCGCGGCCCGGCCTGGTGGCGCCYTCGTCCGGCGCGGCGGCAGGCTGTTCCTGCCGGTGCAGGACGGAACGCATGCCTATGGCGGCGGGCTCGGCCTCATGGAGCTGCTGCGGCTGGACGACGAGGACGTCGCGTTCGGCCCGCCCGCGCCGATCGGTCCGGGCGATGCCTGGGCACGCAACGGCATTCACACGCTCAATCGTGCGGGCAATATGGAAGTGGTCGACAGTGCCGGCTGACTATGCGGTCGCGGACAACGAGGCTGACGGCCGTTCCTTTGCCCCCTTCGGCTCAAGGCCGGAGTCCGGCTGGCGCCGGTAGGCGATCAACAGCACGAACAGCATGGCGATCTCAGGGGTCTTCGAAGACAGCGTGTTGTTGGAGAGCGCGGCGATGATGAAGATGATCGTACCGACCCAGGCGGCGAGGGGCGCCCCGCGCAGCAGGCGCGCAAAAATCCAGACGACCAGGCCTGTGAAGAACAGCGCCATCGGCAGGCCGAACAGCATGGAGATCACCACCGGCGTGCTTTCGATGAAGGGCAGGTGCACCTTGTTGTTGACGATATACATGAGGTCTTTGACCGGCATGCCGAAGATCAGCTGCGACCAACTGGCATAGCCGAACACCCTGTAGATCGTCACGCGCGCCATAAAGTTTTCGTCGAACAGCGTGCTGCCGAAGCGGTCCATCAGGCCTGCAGCGAACATCACCGCCAAAAGCGCTGCCCCGAGCGGGATCGTCAGCAGAATGACGCCGAATTTCGCCTGCCTCTGGTGACGGTGCGACAGGCGCGGCCAGCGGGTGAAAATCAGCAGGATGAAAATCTCGACGCAGGTCAGCAACAGCGCCGTGCGGGCGCCGGAAGCGGCGCAGCCGATGAACAGCACCAGCACCATCAGGAGCCGCACCCACAGCCGCCAGCGCGTCAGTGCGGCGAAGCCGATCGCCGCGGCGCAGAGCGCGCCGAGCGCCAGCGGATGCATTGTCAGGCCGACCGGCCGGAAGACCAGCTCCACCCGGTCATAGGGCATGATGCGATGGTGGGTGACCGCTTCCGTGATGCCGATCACGGCGCTGGCGACCAGCATGATGACGGTGATGTCGCCGAGCAGCCGGCGCATGGACGCGGGCAGCGTCAGCGTGATCAGGCCGGCAGCGCCGGCGACCAGATAAGTATCGATGACGAAGCCGCTCGACCCGGCGCGGCCCGTGACGAACAGATAGGCGATGATGGCGATGAGCAGCAGCATGTAGACGAGCACGGCCTTGAACAGACCGACCTCGCTGCGCTCCAGCCGGAAGGGGCGGCTGAACAGGGCCAGCGGCAGCAGCAGGAAGATCGCATCCGTGCCGAAATGCAGTTTCTGATAAAACGGTCCGCTCTCGCCGGTATAGCCGACGAACATGTTCATCACTTCGGGCGAGACGTTGAACCTCAGCTGGAAGGCGAAGGCGGCGAGCAGGAAGATCGCGAAGGCCAGCGTATCACGCCGGCTCGCGTCGCGAGGCGCCGATCGTTCCGGCATGGCGCTCGAATAGGTCATGTCGTCCCCGGCGAGGCGTTGCAGCGAGACCGGCTCGAAGGGCCGGACTTGTCCACCTCTACTAAAGCGCCAAAGGGGTTTGCAAACAAGAGCGGCTGGGAAACAACGCCGCCGATCGCCCGTTGCAGCCGGTCGGTGGCTCCTATCGTTGCGAATTCGGCGCAGGTTTTCCCGTTCCAGCAAGATGGGTTGCCGTCATCGTTCCAGAACGGCACATCGGCGCCGAATCGTCATGCCTGTTTGCGTCCGCGACCCGGCGGCGCTATCGTCGGGCGGGCGATCCAGATTGGAACAACTGTGATGGTGTTGTGCCTGAATAATGCGGATGGGGGCGAAATCGCATGTCGCATGCCCCAGAATAGAGCGGCGGATCCGCAGTTTAACCAGAGCGGCCGATTTCTTGCGGCATGTGCTACGCAGTGGTGTACAAAACGTTAAAGTCAGCCGTGTAGTGTACGAGGCGTTGATCCCATGGCCCGAGTGTTTTCAGACCAGTCGAACACATCGCAGGCGAATCCGGCGGCTCGGCCGTTTTCCCGTAGCGATTACGATACGGGCTATCGCGATCCCGGTCCGGTCATCATGCCGCGCACCGAGCCGGCATCGGAGGCGGTGACGATCGACAAGGTCGGCGACTTCCTCGAACTGGATTTCCGTCGCCTGTTCGTATGGCTGCGCAAGGGGGTTCGGACGGGTCTGGCGCTGGCATTGCTGGGCGCCGTGGCTGGCGGGGCCTTTGCCGTGCTCAGCAAGCCTCGCTACACGGTCGGCACGGATATCCTGATCAATCCCGCCAACCTGCAAGTGGTCGCCAACGACCTCTATCAGCAGCCTGGCCAGGTCGACGGCCAGGTGCTGGATGCCCGCAGCAAACTGCGCGTGCTCACGTCGGGCAATGTGCTCTCGCGCGTCGTCGATGAGTTGAAGCTGACCAACGATCCCGAATTTTTCGACCCGAAGCCGAGCCTGGTCTCGGAGCTTCTTGGCCGGCCCGCCGCCAAGCCCGATCCCAAGCTCGCGGCACTCGACAGCCTGCAGAACCGGGTCAGCACGCTTGCCGACGATACCTCTTTCGTCGCGACACTGTCGGTATCGGCCGAGACCGTCGACAAAGCCATTGCGATCTCCAAATCCATGGTCAAGGCTTTCCAGGATGAACTGGCGAAAGCCGACGCCGAGGGTGCCAACCGTGCCGCCGCGGCCTTGGATGACCGTCTCGGCCAGCTGAAACGCGACGTGCAGGCCGCCGACGAGAAGGTCGAGGCCTATCGCCGCAGCCACAAACTGGCCTCCAGCGACGGACAGCTCGTGAGCTCCCAGTTCATGACGCAGCTCAACAGCCAGATCGTCGCCGCCCAGTCGCGGCTGATCGCAGCGCAAGCCGCTTATGACGCCGTGGCCGCTGCCGGTCCCAATGCCGGCAGTTCCGATCCGGTCGCAGCTGCGGCCCTGGTCGCGCTGCGCAACAAGGCCGGCAATCTGCAGCAGCAGCTTGATGCCATGTCCATGACCTACGGCAAGCGTCATCCGGCTCTCGTGCAATTGCATGCCGAGCTCAACGCCGCCAATGCCCAGATCAAGGCCGAAGTGAACCGCATCCACGAAGCGGCGAAATCGACGCTCGACAAGGCGAAGTCGGGGCTTGATGGCCTGAACGCCAAGATGGACGATCTCAAGGGCAATGTCTTCAGCGACAGCGAATCCCAGGTGGCGCTGAGGGAGCTGGAGCGCGACGCTTCGTCGAAGACGGCCGTCTACGAGAGTTTTCTCGCGCGTGCACACCAGATCACCGAGCGCGAGCAGATAGACACCACCAATGTCCGGGTGATTTCGACCGCCGTGCCGCCGGCCGGCCGCTCATGGCCTCCGCGCACCAGCATCGTTGTCGGCGTTGGTTTTATCGCGGGCTTCATGCTCGGCTTGCTGTTTGCAGTCATCCGCGGCATTTTCCGTGATCTGCGCGAGCCACCGTTCCGGTCTGGCGAATTTCGCGCGTGACGGCCGAGAGCCGAAAGCGCCTCGTCTTCCACACGCCGAGCCTCAGGGGCGGCGGCGCCGAGCGCGTCTTCGTCCTCATGGCCAATGAAATGGCCGCGCGCGGCCACCACGTGACTTATGTGACCTGGAATGCCGAAGGTCCGAATACCGAGTTGCTATCGGGCCTGGTCAAGCTGGCGGACCTCGGCATGGCGATAAGAGGCGAAGGTTTTGGCAAGCTGCCGACTCTGCGTGGTCTCCTGCGAACTGCCGCATTCCTCAGAAGGGCTCGGTCCGACGCGGTCTACAGCGCGCCGGACTTTGCCAACCTGATCATTGCACTTGCACTGCGGCTTTCGGGGAGCTCGGCAAAATTCTTTCCAAGCTACCACGCTGCCTCGGCCCATCCGCGCATGGCGCTTGGCGCCCATGTTTCGATTTGGCTATCGAGGCTCGTCGCGACCCGTGCCGACAAGGTCATCGCGGTGTCCGAAGGTGTCGGCCGCGATCTGGTCGCCCGCGGTTTTCGATCGGAAAGAATCGTGGTGATCAACAACCCTCTGCCACCACCGACGCCGCATGCCGGTGTCGTCTACTCGTGGCGGATGGCGCTCCTGGCCATGGGGCACGGGCCGGTGATCGCCTGCATCGGCAGGCTGGTGCCGGTCAAGGATCATCGCACATTGTTTCGTGCCTTTGCCCGGCTCTGCGCCACGTGGCCTGCGCGCCTTGTCATCTTCGGCGATGGCCCGCTGGAAGCGGAGCTTCGCGCCTTCGTCGGGGAGCTTGGCATCGCCGACAATGTGCTGTTTGCCGGATATGTCAACGATCCCGCGGCCTGCTATGCGGTTGCTGATCTGGTGGTGCTGTCGTCGCTCACGGAAGGTTTTGGCAATGTGCTCATCGAAGCCATGGCTGCGGGCGTGCCCGTCGTCTCGACCGACGCGCCACATGGGCCGCGCGAAATCCTCGAGAATGGGCGCTATGGTGCGCTGGTGCCTGTCGGCAATGCCGAGGCGCTCGCTGCGGCCATGGACGAGGCGCTTGCCCGGCCGGTGGACGCCGACCTTCTAAAGCGCCGGGCGGCCGATTTTGAGGTGACCGCGATCGGTGACCGCTACGAGGCACTGTTGTAGCGCCTCCGATGGAGTTGCCTCAAATCACCGTTTTGAAATACTCGATCGTCTTCTTCAGCCCTTCGCGCAGCGGGATCTTCGGCTCCCAGTCGAGCACCTGCTTGGCGCGCGAAATGTCGGGGCAGCGCTGCAGCGGATCGTCCTGCGGCAGCGGGCGGTAGACCATCTTTGATTTTGAGCCGGTCAGTTCCAGCACGATCTCCGCCAGTTCCTTCATGGTGAATTCGCCGGGATTGCCGATATTGACCGGATAGGTCACGTCGTCGGGCGCGTCCATCAGCCTCATCATGCCTTCGATCAGGTCGTCGCGGTAGCAGAAGGAGCGGGTCTGGTTGCCGTCGCCGAAAATGGTGATGTCCTCGCCACGTAGCGCCTGGACGATGAAATTGGAGACGACACGGCCGTCGGCCTTGTTCATGCCGGGGCCGAAGGTGTTGAAGATGCGCATGACGCGGATGTTGACGCCGCGGCTGCGGTGATAGTCATACATCAGCGTTTCGGCGCCGCGCTTGCCTTCGTCGTAGCAGGAGCGGATGCCCATCGTGTTGACATTGCCCCAATAGGCTTCCCTCTGCGGATGCACCAGCGGGTCGCCGTAGATTTCCGAGGTCGAGGCCTGCAAGACCTTGGCGCCGGTTTTCGAGGCGAGCTCGAGCAGGTTCATCGTGCCGATAATGCTCGTTTTGAACGTATAGATCGGGTCGCTTTGGTAATGTACCGGCGAAGCCGGGCAGGCGAGATTGAAAATCTCGTCGAACTTGACGTCGACCGGGTCGATCACCGACTGCTCGATGACGGCGAAACTCGGATTGCCGCGCAGATGGATGATATTGTCGACGGCGCCGGTGAAATAATTGTCGAGGCAGGTGACGAAGAAACCGCGTTCGATCAGCCGGGTGCAGAGATGCGAACCCAAAAAGCCCGCGCCGCCGGTAACCAGAATTCTCTTCATGTCAGACCATCCCCCAAAGCCGTGTCCCTTCCGGCCCATAGAACCTGAGTCGGGTTTCTAAATGGTGTCCGCGACGGATTTCGGCGCGCCGGTGATTTTTCACAAGCGCTGACGCAATCACAGCAATATCACTGCTGCTATCGCAACTTCAAACTGGAGGGAAGGGGAAACAGGCGAAGCCTGAACAGCTTGGTCGGAGTGGAGTGATTCGAACACTCGACCCCCTCGTCCCGAACGAGGTGCGCTACCAGGCTGCGCTACACTCCGAACTCAAGTTGGCGCGTTCTATAGACCAGGCTTTTCGTTTCGACAAGCCATATCGGCAAAAAAAAAGAGGAATTCTCGCTCTGATCGTAAGTTTATGAAAAATATGAAAAAACTCTGGCTTGGCGGATATTCCGGCCGAGATCGGACTGCGCAGTAAACCCTGCGCAGCGAGCCTCAAGCGTCCACCAAATTCACCTTGTTGAAATGCGCCAGCGCCTGGTCGACCCGATCATGCAGCGTGAGTTGGCCCTCAAACAGCACGCCCGCCGTCTGGCAATATTTGCTCACCAGGTTCGGTCTTTCGGTAGCGATCAGAAATGTCAGATTGTTCCGATTGTCCTCAAGATACTTGGCGCATTTCCGGCGGAATGTCATGTCGCCGCCATCCATGCTGTTGTCGACCAGGATGAATTCAAAGTCCATGGCGAACAAAAGGCTGATGCCGAGACGCGCTTTCATCTCGCCGTTATAGTTGCGCAACGGGCCGTCGAGATATTTGCCAAGGTCGGCGAATTCGCGAACAAATTCGTGAACCCGGTTGAAATTACGCCCATAGAGATCGCTCAGGAAGCGAATGTTCTGGCGGCCGGACAGTCTGCCGGAAATAACGCTGTTGCTGCCCCAGGGCCAGGAAATTTCGCCGCGGCGGACAATCGAGCCCTCGCTCGGTTTTTCATTGCCGGCAGCCATACTGATGAAGGTCGTCTTCCCCTGGCTGGGAGGCGCTAAAATCCCGAGGCTTTTTCCCGGTTCTACCGCGCCGCTGAAATTGCGAATGAGCCAGTTTATCTC
The DNA here is from genome assembly GCF_056403555.1 of Rhizobium sp. P2_G2. Taxonomy (NCBI): domain Bacteria; kingdom Pseudomonadati; phylum Pseudomonadota; class Alphaproteobacteria; order Hyphomicrobiales; family Rhizobiaceae; genus Rhizobium; species Rhizobium sp. P2_G2. The sequence goes on along the minus strand of NZ_JBFUFF010000019.1, from coordinate 84,000 downwards.
GCCCTTGCGGTTGCGATAGGCTTTGCCGACATTGTCGAAGACGATCATAGTTCTTCCTCGTCGTCTTCGTACCGTGATCTGAGGATTTCCTTGCGCCACACGTGCTCGACAGTGAGTGCAATCAGCATAAACGCTGCGGAAAAGGAGGCGAGATAAGTGGGGCTATAGACAGATGTATAGTCGAGATAGGAATTTTCGCGGATAGCCTCGACGCAATGCAGGAATGGGTTCCACCAAACGAAACTGAGAATGTTCGGCGGCAGTTGCACCGGCACGAAGAAAATGCCGGATGCCAGGTAGAGCGGCAGCGCCATCAATCTCCACAGGCTGCGCCACAGCGGCCACAACGCTCCCACGGTCGCATTGAACATCGACATCGCGATGCAGAAAAAATAAACCATCAGCAGCGCAATAACCATGCGCTGAAAATTGACCACCACCTGCTCGCCGACGATGATCTGGACGGCGGCCAGGAACGTGGTCAGGATGAGCAGCCAGATGGTGAATTCCAATGTGGTTCTCGCCACAACCGCATCCATCGGCCGGATGGCGCCGAATTCGAAAAGCGGCAGGTTGGTGACAATGCCCTTCATGCCTTTGGCAATCGTCGCGCGGATGGCGCGGCAGGCAATGATCCCCGTCAGCAGGAAGAGGATGGAACTGTCGCCGAACATGGGATTGGAGTCCTTCACGACCAGGCGGAAGAACAGATAAATGCCGATAAACGCCGACGGCTCAACCAGTGTCCACACATACTCGAACGGGGTATCGCCGAACCTCAGGGCAGCTTCGCGGAAAATCAACGCCACGATGATACGGGCATTGTTGACCGCTCCGTGCAGAATGTTCACACGAATGGGTGCCGAATCAGACCGATGAGCACTCATCTGAAAGTTATTCCTGTCATGTCGGAGTGATCCGGGCGGCAAGCCGCCCGGCCTGCATTAAGCAGACTTTCGTTGGCAAGCCAACGATTCGTCCGCCTGGAGTCTCTTGTTTTGTCGCAGGTTCTTGTCGGAAAACCGTGGGACACTTTTCCGGAACCTGCTTAGATTGCGTGATCGCGGAACGAGCGGAACAGGAACTGGGCGATCAGCCAGATCGCAAATAGCGTGACGAAGCCGACGAAAGTATTGAGCCACCTCAGCGGATAAAGCGCAATCTCAGGACGGATCGGTTCGACAAAGGTCGCGAAGTACCGCTCCTGCTTCTGTGCTTCTGAAAGCGCTGCTTCGAACGCTGCCAGCGACGTCGTATAGGCCTTTGTGGCGAAGTCCTGGTCGATCGTCAGACCTTCGAACTTGTCGACCACTTCAGTGACGTTCGCGTCATTGGAGTCCGTGGTGGTAACGGCGCCGGTCCTGTTGGACTTGTTGATTCGCCCTTTCTGGAACGCGATCTGGTCCTGGAGAGCATTGATCTGCTTCTGCAGCGTGCGCGCGGACGGTGAATCCTTGCTGACACTTTCAAGCAGGGTCGCGAGCCGGGTTTTCAGGTCGCTCATTTGGTTTTCCAGCTTCTGGGTGAGCTCTGCATTGCTCTTCACCAGGATCGTGGGATCGATGACCTCCACCTTCGCGCGCAGTTTGCTCATCTCGTCACGCACCTTGCGCAGCCGGTTCTCCGAGCGCTCGACCTGCTTCGACGCGACAGACGTCATCTGCTGCCGATTGCTCTCCGAGAGGTCGTTTGTGAGCTTTTCCGAAACCTTCAGCACCGCGTCTGCGACCGCTTTGGCATCGTCGGCGCTAAAGGCATAAGTATAGAGCGTGATGTTTCCCGAAGTCGAGTTGAAGCTCACCTGGATCATGTTGTCCCAGTAGCTGTTGAACTTTTCCAGGGGCATATCGGCTGGGATTCGATAGTAGAAATCGACGTTGTTGCCGGAATAGTATTGCCGAAGATCGATGCCAAGCTGCTCCTTCACGTCGCGGATCAGCTGTATCGAGCTGATATAGCTCGTGACGATATAGGAATCGTTGTTCTGCACCGAACTGCCGAACAGTCCGGAAAGGCCGAAGCTCGCGATCGAAGACTGGTTGGAGCCGCGCACGGAGAAATCAGTCTCGACGACATATTGCGGACTGGCGATGAACAGATAGTAGAAGCCGATGCCGCTGCCGGGGATTGCCACCATCACCAGGAAGGAAAGAAAAGTCCAGGAGAGGTGCAGCCTCTCCGCCAGTGAGCGCCGCTTTTTCTGCGGTTCGTCTCGGAATACCTCAGTCTCAACCGGCTCGGGGGCGATCACATAGTCGTCAGACTCGGAAGGCGCCAGCGGTGCCTCGGCTTCGGCCTCGCCAGGTTTCCGACGCTCAATCCTGCGGCGGATACGCTCTTCACGCCGCTCTTCTTTGGTTGCGGGGAACTTGATTGGTTCTTTTGCGCCGCCCTGATCGACGTCCAACGATTCCACAACTGCCATACTATCTGCCGACTTTCTTAATAGCGCGACTCACTTGATCTTAATGGCCGACGAGCAGAGCTCAGCCTCTTCAAAGCCTCAGATCCTCGCGGATTCCATTGTCGCACGCGCTCAGCGGCATGGTCAATTGCCCGCGTCCACGGTAGCCACCCCCGCGGTAGCCTGAAGCTATTACTTTTTCATTGTGCCAACAATATGGTTTCAAACACATTACGGTTGCCGTCATTAACAGAAAGCGACCGGTCGCATTCCCGGCAACGTATTGTAAGGAACGGCTGAATTGTATATGCGCTTCTCCATAAGCCTTGCTTCGGCCTCGTGCGTCGAAGCCCCGAAAGGAGAATTCAATGACTGAATCCAAGGAAATCAAAGTGATAGCCGAGATCGGCTGCAATCACATGGGCAGCATGGACACCGCCAAGGAATTGATCCGCGTCGCTGCCAAGGTCTGCGGCGCCCATGTGGCCAAGTTCCAGAAGCGTAACAATCGCGAGCTTCTGACGCCGGAAGAGTACAATAAGCCGCACCCTGTGCCGGCCAACGCCTACGGCAACACCTATGGCGAGCATCGCGAATTCCTCGAATTCTCTGTCGGCCAGCACAAGGAACTGCAGGAAGAATGCCGCATGAACGGCATCGACTACTCGACCTCCGTCTGGGACCTGACGTCCGCGCAGGAAATCACCGCGCTCAAGCCCAATCTGATCAAGCTGCCGTCGGCCACCAACCAGCACTATGTGCTGCAGGATTATCTCTGCAAGAATTTTGACGGCGAAATCCACGTCTCGACCGGCATGACCACCCATGATGAGACCGATCGCCTGGTGTCGTTCTATGAAGAGCGCGGCCGCGGCAAAGACCTCGTGCTTTACGCCTGCACCTCCGGCTATCCGGTTGCGTTCCAGGACATCTGCGTGCTCGAAATCAACCGCCTGCAGGAGCATTACGGCGATCGCGTCAAGTCGGTCGGCTTCTCCGGCCATCATCTCGGTATCGCCGCAGATGTCGCAGCCATGACCGCCGGCATTATCGGCCGCAACATCTACGGCAAGGGCGATTTCGAATGGGTTGAGCGCCACTTCACCCTCGACCGTACCTGGAAAGGCACCGACCACGCCGCCAGCCTTGAGCCGGATGGCATGCGCCGCCTGTGCCGCGACCTCAAGAACGTCCGTCTCGCCGTCGCCTACAAGGACACCGAGATGCTCGACGTCGAGCTCGTGCAGCGCAAGAAGCTCAAGTGGACGGAGGAAAAGCACGGCGGTCAGATCCGGCAAGCGTCCTGATGCATGTCGTCGCAGTGATCCCCGCCCGCGGCGGTTCCGTCGGCCTGCCTGGCAAGAACGTCAGGCCGATGAACGGAACGCCTCTGGTGGCCCGAACCATCCAAGCCGCGCTCGACAGTAGAACTGTCGGCGCGGTCTATGTTTCTTCGGATGGCGAGGACATCCTTTCGGTCGCGCGCCAGGCCGGCGCGCAGGCCATCAAGCGTCCCCCTGACATTTCGGGTTCGACCGCAAGTTCCGAATCGGCGCTGATCCATGCGCTCGACGTGATCGCTGCCGCCGACGGCCGCGATCCGGATATCCTCGTCTTCCTGCAATGCACCTCGCCCTTCACCACCGGCGCCGACATCGACAAGGTGGTTGAGACGGTGACGCAGGAGGGCACGGATTGCGCCTTCAGCGCCGTCGAGGATCATGGCTTCATCTGGAAGATCGAGCCGGACGGCACCGCAGCCGGCATCACCCATGATCACCGCCTGCCGCGCCAGCGCCGCCAGGACATGGCCAAGCGTTATCGCGAAAACGGCGCTGTCTATGTCATGCGCGTCGCCCCGTTCCGCGAAAAAGGCAATCGTTTCTGCGGCGTGACGAAAGTCGTGGCAATCGACGCGCCGACGATCGAAATCGACAGCAACGAAGATTGGCTGATTGCGGAAGCCTTTGCCAGGGTGCTTGAAGCGCCGGCGAAACGGGARATCCCCAAAGGCCCGTTCAAGGCATTGGTCACGGATTTCGACGGTGTCCATACCGACGACCGCGTGGTCGTCCACCAGGACGGCACCGAGGCAGTTACCTGCAGTCGCGCCGACGGCATGGGCATCGAGAGGCTGCGCAAGGCCGGCCTGAAGCTGCTGATCTTGACGAAGGAAACCAATCCCGTCGTCCAGGCGCGCGCCGCCAAGCTGAAGATGGAAATCTACGGCAGCGTCGAGGGCAAGCTGGAAAAACTCGATTCCTGGCGCCAGGCAAACGGTCTCGATTGGCGCGATATCGTCTATATCGGCAATGATATCAATGATATGGATTGTCTGAAAGCAGCCGGTCTCGCCGCAGCGCCTGCCGATGCCCGGGCGGAAATCCGCGACCTTGCGCATCTCGTCGTCGACCGTCCCGGCGGCTACGGCGCGCTGCGGGCATTGAGCGACTATCTTCTGGACAATCGCATGATCTGACGGCGCGGCCGTTTTTTCTCCTGAATTGGCAGGAAGGGGCTTGAAAATATTTCATAGTTCCTGCTCCTTTCGCGCCACTCGGCTGTCATGAAATCAATGGATCCTTTCTGTTAGATGCGCGTCCTCGCCCTTGCTTCCTACGATTCCTTCCTGAATTCGGCGCGGCTGATCTCGCCTTATTACGAACAGGCGGGCGCCACGGTGGACTTGGCGCTGGTCAGGGCGCGGGTTGCGACGCAGATAGAAAGCGGCCAGATCGATGCTGCCGGTCTGGACGGCAAGGTGCGCTGGGTCAGCATTGAGGAATTGTGCAGTTCAGGCGAGATCGCTCGCTACGACATTGTGCTTTCCTGCCTCGAAGGGCTTTCGACCCGCCGGTTGCTGCATCGGGTCAAGGCTTTGGGCACGAGCCGCCCGCTCGTCGTGTCGATCTACCCGGGTCTCGTGCTGCGCTTCGGCTATGACGGCTTTTCCATGCGCGCCTCAAGTGATTTCCTCTGGCTCAACAGTCCGGATGACTGCCGGGACTACCAGCTGATGTGCAGGAGCTATGGCAATGACGGCGCCAATGCCCGCGTCTTCGGCGTCGCGCCGGTGCTGCAGACCATCGAGCGCGCGCCCAATGGAGCGGCCGGTCCGGCCGTCTTTTTCGAGCAGGCCATCATTCCCCGCTATGAAGCCGAGCGGATGTTCCTCGCCGAGCAATTGGTAGCACTCGCCCGCCGCTATCCGGCTCAAAAAATCCTCGTCAAGCCGCGCACCGTCGATGGCCAGGCGACGCTGCATCAGACATGGCACCCGATCGCGCCGCTGATCGACAAGGCCGCCCGCAAGGCCGGCGGCTGGCCGGCCAATCTGGAAATCACCTCTGAACGCGCCGACCGGCTGCTTGCGAGCGCGGGCCACTGCATTACGGTCAGCTCGACCGTGGCCGTCGAAGCTGTCTATGCCGGCGTGCCGACGGTGATCATCTCCGATTTCGGCGCCCACGATGATTACGGGCTGCAGTATTTCTACGGCTCAGGCCTGACTGTCTCGTTTGCCGACTTGTCGCTTCCCTTTGCCGGCAGGGCCGATCCAGACTGGCTTGCTTCGCATGCCGCCGATCCGCGGACGACGGTGGCGGCACTGGTCATCGAGACCATCGAGGCGGCGCGCCGTCCTCGGCCGCCGATTGCCGACGAACTGCTGGCGCCGGAACATTCGCCCGCCTTGCGGGACTATCTGATGAAGAAACACGGCACCGACAGCGTTCTCGGCCGGCAATACCAGAAGCCGCCACTCAAGCGGCTTTTGGGGTTGCAAGCGGTGTCGAAGGCGCTCCGTCGCTGGCTGGTGCGCTGACGCAAAGCGTTGCAGCTTTCAGCGATGGATTGCCGGCGCCAGCCTTTGGGCGGCCTCAGAGTTTGACGTCGGGATAGAACAGCCGGAAATCGCGTTCGTAGCGCTTGAACACCTTCTCGCGCAGCTCGTCGGTGTAGAAGGTCTTGACGTCGTCCTTCTTGTCGGTGCGGCGAACGTTGATCGACGGCAGGTCGCCGAAGGGCTTCAAACCGCGCTCTGTCATCACGTCCTTCAGCCTGGCCCAGTCTTCGCCCATCTTCTCGAGATAGCCGACAAACTGTGGGATGACCGAATCATCCCTTCGCGCCAGCATGCCGGCCTGCGAGCGGAGATGCACATCCGACTTCCCGTCAGGCGTTTTCGCAACGATGTTGACGAATTCCTCAAACGGCATGCCCAGTGTCAGGCCCATCTCTTCCATCGCACCCGTCAGCGACGGATTTTCGATGATCTTATTGTTATAGCAGGCCATCAGTCTGTCGAAGGGATTGCGGACGAAAGAAAAGCAGAAGAAATCCTTGTAGAGCTTGCGGAAGTCTTGATAACCGATCAAGTCGGCCTTCTCGGCCTTGCGCCAATAGGCGTCCTTCGTTGTTCCCTTGATCGGTTTATCTTCGGGAACGTCAAGCATACGATGCGCGAGTACGAACTTGATGGAAGAATTGGCAACCTTGGGAATTCTTACATAGGCAATATTGTGTTCTTTAAGAACAATAATATTCTTCTTCACTTTATTCGGATTGGTTGCTTTATTCGAACCATCTGCCACGCGCATACTCCTTGTTTTTTGGCCGCGTGATATAGCAGCAATCCCAGAGGTGGTCCATCGCTCGCAACCGAAATTTCCCGCGGCTTTTCAGCCCGTCGAACTGACCATTGAAGCACCGGACAAATCGGGAATCTTGGTGGAGGGCGACTTGGCCGCTGTCGTGGAACAAGTTGTTCGTCGCCCACTGCCGTCGAAAATGCCGCAGTTTATTCTTCTCGAGATGAAGTAGTTCAAAAACAATCTGCGGTACAGTGAAAATCTGAACAGCCTGGAAAAATCAATGCTTTCAGTTGCATGGCAATACTAAAGTCAATCGATCGTATAGTACGTCTATATCATCAATTTCAATTCCAAAAAACGGCCGGTTATAATGTCGCAAAGGCGATTCATTTCTCGATTCTATAAGACGGGCATCTTGCATTTTTTTTGCACTGCGATATTGGAAAGTTCTGCGCCAAACGTCCCAGTGTTGATCGCTGCTCTTCGTCAGGAGGCGATCGACCTAATATCAGAGCTGATTCTGTCGAATGTGAGGTATCGTGACGTCGCTTCTGYTTTTCTGCGATTCTGACAGTCAGGTTTTTGCCGGTATCGAATATGCGCGAGCGTTTGGGGCTCGGGGTTGGGACACCACGTTCATGGTTCCCAGGAAGTCGGCCTTGGCCGCCAATGCCCAACTGGTTCTGGATTCGCTCGGCGCGCCTGTCGTGGAGGCTGAACGCAATGCGCTCGCCTATCTGGCGCTGGAAAAAGATTTTTCGGCCATCGGTCTGTTCACCAGCGGCAGCATGGTCAAGGCGGCCTGTGATGACCTGAAGAGTATTTCCAAGCTGTTTTCGGTCCGGCGTCCCGTTGTCTTCACGGCCTTCAATGGGCTGGTCTTCGAGAAGTTCGAAGAGGGCCTGTTCTGGCGGCTCGGCTGCGACATTATCGGCCTCAACGGACGGCGCGACAAAATCCTTTTCGATGAGTTCCTGCTCGGCCGCGAGAAGGAGGCGCCCAAGGCGGTCCTGACCGGCCTCCACCGCGGCAAGCCGGGCGAGCGGGTGGTGACCGAGCGTCGCAAGATGGTGTTCTGCGAGCAAATCATCGTGCCGGGCATCCGCAAGGACCGCTCGCACATGTTTTCGCTGCTGGCCAAACTGGCGGAAGCCAATCCCGAATGGGATGTCGCGATCAAGCCTCGCATCGCCAAAGGCGAAAAATCCTTCCACGCCTCGATCTATCATCCCGCCGATTATTTCGACAAACTGTCGATCCCCAACCTGACGGTCGACTATCGGCCGCTCGACATGCAACTCGCCGAAGCCTCGCTGCTTGGTACCGTCTCGTCGACGGCCGTGTTCGACGGCCTCAATCACGGTGTTCCCTTCTTCACCATCGGCAATTTCGGTGTCTCCAACAAATATGGCACGCATGTCTTCGTGCCGAGCGGGGTCATGGTCAACCTGCGTCCCGACCATAGTCTCGACAGGCTCCTGGAAATGCAGGTCTCGCCCGCCTGGCTCGACTGGGTCGGCTATTCACCCGCCTATACGTTCGATGCCATGGTCGATGCGGTCGAACAGCAGCGCGACAAGCCGCTGAGCCAGCGCAGGGCGCTGTTGTCGGAACTCGATCATACCGATGCCGTGCTCAAGCGTACCAACAAGGACGTACTCGCAGCACGGCTGGCCACCGCCGAGAAGACCCGCCAGGTTGGAGCCCTCGTCGACTATGCGCTCGCCGCGACCACCGACCAGGCGCATCTCAAGGCCATCCAGGCACTTGAACTCGCGCATGCAGATGCGCCGCGCGTGCCTTTGATCGTTCGTACACTGGCTTTGATGCTGATCGAGGCCGGCGAGCAGGAGAAGGCGCTGACGGTGATTCGCGGCGGGCTGGAACTCCTGCCGAAGAACTATTCCTTCCAACTGATCGAGGAGCGGCTGTCCGGCCGGCGTAGGCCACCCCATCAACGGCTGATGCGCTATCTCCATATCATCGCCCGCAAGTCCAAACTGGTTAAGAACTGAGCCTTCTCACGTAAAGCTTGGTGCCCGCAGACCTGTCCGAATATCGAACGGACAGGCCTGTGGTTGCGCGCCTGCGTCAAATTTCGTTGTTGCCGGCAGGACTTTGTGCCAAAGGACGGGGAGGGAGTGCGGATCCGCGCCCGGCAGGTACAGTTTCCAAAAACCGGATTGCGGAATGAGAATTCACCTTCATCTGGGAGCGCATAAGACCGCGACCACATTCGTGCAGAGCCAGCTCAGGCGCAATCTTGGTGTGCTGCAGAAGGCGGGCGTTGTMTTTCCGCCGCAAAAAACCTTCCAGGAAGGTTTTGGCCGCTATTTCAACACGCTCATCCATGCCTATCCGTTTCTGTCGGTGGCCGTTGCTCCCATGCTCGAACACCGTATGGATGCATTCCTCGCCAGGGAAAAAGCCACGTCTCTGGCGATCCTCTCGGACGAGAACCTCGCCGGCATGCTCGTCTTCAACCACCGGCAGGGCGGCCTCTATCGCAATATCGGCAATCGCATGCGGCTGATGACCTCGGTGCTCAGGAAGCACGAGGTACACTATTTCTTTGCCATCCGCTCCTATAAGGATTTCCTGCCCTCGGCCTACTTGCAGCTCGCCACCAACGGCCGGGAGCCGGACTACCAGAAATACCTGCGGAGCTTCGATGTCGAGAAGCGTGGCTGGACCGAGGCGGTCGGCGCCGTTGCGGAGGCCGTCGGCCGCGAAAATCTGACCGTCTGGACCTATGAAGCTTTCTCGCGCGATGCCCGCAGGGTCTTCGAACGGCTTGCGCCAGGTGTCGGTCTCGATCTCGAAATCGACGATTCCAACCGGGTCGTCCTGCCGTCGATGACGGTCAAGGGATTGAAGGTGATGCAGGCCCTGGAGGGCAAGTTCAGCCGCCAGGAATTGTCGAAGATCAGCAAGATGATGCGGCGCGTGAAATTCGACGAGCCCAATCCGCGGCTCGCGATCGAAGATGCCGATATGATTGCGCGTCTCCAGGCTGTCTATGGCCGCGACATCGAGGCGATCGGCCGCATGGGCATCAATTTCATCGCCTGAAGCGGCGTCTTTATCATTCCAACAAGCTCTTGATTTTGATCAAGACGGCCCGATGCGGACTCTGGAACATACGTGCAGACAGACAATCTCTGCGCGGATTTTTGGAGGCTTGATATGTATAGCAAGATCATCGTTCCCGTGGACATGGCGCAAATCGAAAAGGGCGAAAGAATTCTCAGGAAAGCAATGATGCTTAGAGGCGAGGGTGGCCGCATCGTGCTGCTCAACGTCACCGAAAATCTTCCCGGCTATCTGACCATCGAAGTGCCGGCCGACTTCACCGACCAGAATGTCACCGAAGCGACAGCGCGCCTCAAGGCGCTCGACGCAGCTTGCGGCGCCAATGCGGAAATTTCCGTCAAGGTCGGCGCGCCGGCCGATCAGATCCTGCTGCTTGCCGATGAGATCGGCGCCGACCTGATCATGATCGCTTCGCACAGGCCGAATTTCTCCAATTACCTGCTCGGCGCCACGGCCGACCGCGTCGTCCGCCACGCCAAATGCTCGGTGCTGGTGGATCGGTGATTTGCGTGGGCGCAACTGTCCCATTTTGGCGCGCCGGCCCGCAGATCGTTTACCATTCACACAGAAGTGTGGCGTGCCTGCGTCAATGGACGGGTTGATCGATCCGAGTTACCATGGTTTTCTGGATGCCCTGACTGGTACGAAACGGCATGGCGGCGATGTACGGTGTTTCCTGGCGCTATAACCGTGATGAGGTCATCGCCGATGGCATCGTCAACGGCATCGGTGTGGTTGCTGCCCTGATCGCGGTAACCGTGCTGATCTTCTACGTCACCGTCTGGGGTACGGTAGGCTCGCTTCTGGCTGCCTGGGTCTATGGTATCGGGCTGGTCGCTTCTCTCGGCTTCTCCTTCGCCTATAATCTCTGGCCGGTTGGCAAGGTGAAATGGATTCTGCGCCGGTTCGACCATTCGGCGATCTATCTGCTGATTGCGGCCACCTATACCCCGTTCCTCGAAATGGGCTTGCCCGATCCGTTGATCCTGGCCAATCTGATCGGCATATGGTGCGTCGCCATCTTCGGCATCTTTCTGAAATTCGCTTTTCCCGGGCGCTTCGACAGGCTGTCGTTGGTGCTCTATCTCGCCATGGGCTGGAGCGGCGTGATGCTTGGAGCGCGGCTTTCCAGCGTTCTGTCGCTGGCGACGATGATCCTCATCGTGACGGGTGGCGTCATCTACACGCTGGGTGTCATCTTCCACGTTTGGGAGAAGCTGCGTTTCAACGCGGTTATCTGGCATGGTTTCGTTCTTGCCGCCGCCGGCGTACATTATGCGGCCGTTCTGGTCTGTTTCACCGGCGCCCAAACCTGATTGGCGCCCGGCGCCTTGCATTCGATTTTCTTGCAGAACCTCGATTCCGGCTGGAACGGGGGCGTTTTCGCCTTTATGTCTCGAAACCCACAGCACGTCGCGCGAATGTAGCCCTCGGCTTGGGGCGACATGCGCAAAGATGTCGGCGCGGAGCGAGCGGAAGGAAAGCACTTGGCGGCGGATAGCCTGATCACGGCCAGTCTGTTCCTGCCCTTGATTGGAGCGGCATTGGCGCCGGTGCTCGTGGCCCGCCTCGGCCACCGGGCAGCATGGCTATTGGCGCTTTCGCTCGCCGCGCCTTTCGTGCTCTGCCTGGCCCAAATTCCGGAAATCGCGGCGGGCACCGTGATACGCGGCGGCTTTTCCTGGGTGCCGAGCCTGGGGGCGGATTTCACCTGGCGGCTCGATGGCCTTTCCGAAGCCTTCGCGCTGCTGATCGCCGGCATCGGCGTGCTGATCGTCCTCTATTCCGGCTTCTATCTCAAAGGTCATCCGCAACAGGGGCGGTTCTTTTCCTTCATCCTGATGTTCTCGGCTTCGATGCTCGGCCTGGTGATGGCGGACAATCTGCTGATGCTGTTCATCTATTGGGAGCTGACCTCGATCACCTCCTTTCTGCTGATCGGCTTCGACCATGAACGAAAGGCCGCCCGGCGCGCGGCATTTCAGGCGCTGCTGGTCACCGGTGGGGGAGGGCTTTGCCTGCTGGCCGGCCTGATGCTGACCGGCACGCTTGCCGGTATTGTTGATCTCTCCAGCCTGCTCGCGAAGCCCGCAGCCCTGAGTGATCAGCCGCTGATGCCCTTGGCGCTTGTCCTCGTGCTCGCCGGCGCTTTCACCAAGTCGGCGCAATTTCCCTTCCACTTCTGGCTGCCGAACGCCATGGAAGCGCCAACGCCCGTCTCCGCCTATCTGCATTCCGCCACCATGGTGAAAGCCGGCGTCTATCTTCTGATGCGGCTTTACCCGGTCTTTGGCGCAACCGGGCTCTGGCAGGTGCTCCTGCCGCTGTTCGGCGGCGTCACGCTTCTGGTGGGTGGCTCGCTAGCGCTCCGGCAGACAGATCTCAAGCTGATGCTGGCGCAGACGACGGTCGCCTCGCTCGGCCTGCTGGTCATGCTGACCGGCATCGGCAGCGAGCAGGCGGTCGAGGCTGCGGCGCTCTATCTAGTCGCGCATGCGCTCTTCAAGGGGGCACTGTTCATGATTGCCGGTGTCATCGACCATGAGGCCGGCACGCGCGACATCACCCGTCTCGGTGGCTTGCGGCACGCCATGCCGCTCACCTTCGCCGCGGCATTGCTGGCGGCCGCCTCGATGGGCGGCATGCCGCTGTTCGCCGGCTTCGTCGCCAAGGAGGAGATCTATGCGGCGCTCACGGGTGGCGGTGCGCACCTGTTTCTGCTTGCCGCCGCCATCCTCGGCAATGCGATGATGTTTGCCATCGGTTTTGCTGTCGCTCTGCCCCCATTTCTCGGCAGCCGTGTCGAAACCCCGAGGCCTGCCCATGACGGACCTCTGCTCCTGATGGCCGGCCCGATGCTGCTGGCGCTCGGCGGGCTGTTCGCGGCGCTCATCGCCGCGCCCTGGCATGCGGGCCTCATCTCGCCAATGGCCTCCGCCATTGTCGGACATGCCGTGATCCTCGACGCATCGGCGATACCACATCTCAGCCTCGCCTTCGGCCTGTCGCTGGCGACCATGCTCCTCGGCGGCGCCATCCTTGCATGTCTGGCGCCTGCGCGCGCTTTCATCGATTGGCTGCTGCAGGTGATCGGCTGGGGACCCGATCGTGGTTTTGATCAAGCCGTTGCCGGCCTTGTCCGCTTCAGCCATCGTCTGCGCCAGGCGCTGCAGCCGGGAAGCCTGGAGATCTATCTCACGACGATCTTTGCCGTGGTCGCGCTCAGCCTGTTCTGGCCAATGCTGTTGCACGGCGAATTGCCCCATTGGCCTGCCTGGCCGGTGGGCATGAAATATCGCGAAACCGGCTTCTTGCTGATTGCGGTGATTGGCCTGATCACGGTACTCCTTGCCAGAAGCCGGCTGACGGCCATCGTCGCGCTCGGCATTCAGGGATTTGCGGTCGCGGTACTTTACCTGCTGTTTGGCGCGCCTGATCTTTCCTTCACCCAGTTCATCGTCGAGACGCTGTCTGTCGTCATTCTGGCGCTGATCATGACGCGGCTCAGACTCGATATCGAGGACCGGCGCGCGCTGCCCGAGGCCGTCAAGGATGCCGGGATTGCCATTGCCTGTGGCCTTGGCTTCACGCTCTTCCTACTGAGGGCGCTGGAAGTGCCGTTCAATACCAAGCTCTCGGATTTCTTTGGCCGTACATCGAAGGTGCTGGCGCATGGCGCCAATGTTGTCAACGTCATCATCGTCGATTTCCGCGGCACTGATACGCTGGGTGAGATCGCGGTTGTGATGATCACCGGCATCGCCATCCTCGCGCTGGTGCGCCTGCGTCCGCCCAAGCCGAGCCACGCGTTCAATGATCCGGATGCCGAAGAGCGGGAACGGGAGGCAATATGAACTCGCTGATTCTGCGTACCATGGCGCCGCTGCTGACCGGGCTGATGCTGGTCTTTTCGCTGTTCGTCCTGCTTCGCGGCCACAATGCGCCGGGCGGCGGCTTCATCGGCGGTCTGCTTGCAGCGTCTGCCCTGGCGCTCTATGCGCTCGCCTTCGGCGTCGAACCCACCCGCCGGCTTCTTCGGCTGCACCCGCTGGCATTGGCGGGCACCGGGCTCGCGCTATCGGCATTTTCCGGCCTTGTTTCGGCTTTTTACGGCGTGCCGTTCATGACCGGTCTGTGGTTCCATGTCGCCGGGCTCGACCTTTCCACCGTGATGTCCTTCGATCTCGGTGTCTATCTCGTCGTGCTCGGCGCCTTCGCCAGCATCTTGCTGGCACTCGAGGAAAGAGAGGACGGTTGATGTCGGCGGTCGTCGCGGTCCTCTCCGGCCTGTTCTTCGCGGCCGCCATCTACCTCATGCTGGCACGGCACGTGGTGCGGATCATGATCGGCACCGTGCTGCTCGGGAATGCGGTGAATCTCCTGCTTTTCGCGGCAGGGCGGGTCACACGCGAAATCCCGCCGGTCATCGTCTCCGGCAAGGTGCTTGCTGCCGATGCCGCCAATCCGCTGCCGCAGGCGCTGATCCTGACTGCGATCGTCATCTCTTTCTCCTTCTTCGCCTTCCTCATGGTGCTGGCTTACCGCGCCTGGCAGACGCTCGGCACGGACGATGGCAACGACATGCGCGTCGCCGAGCCGCGTGAAGAAGCGATGCCGCCGGTGGAGTATTGAGGAGAATGGCGTCGATCATCTTGTCCACGACACCCCCCTCTGCCAGGATGAGCCGTAATACCCCCAAGATCGGCCGCCGCCGATGATCCCGGACATCGCCGCCTACACCGCCTCAACACCATCCGCCGCCTGGCTGACCATCCTGCCGGTGGCGCTGATGATCGCCGCCGGCGCAATACTCGCCACGATCCGCACGCGTCTCAGATGGCATGCTCCACTTGCCCTCGGCGCCTTGTCGCTCCTCGTCCTTCTCGATTCCATGCTCCTCCACCGTGTCGCCACCGAGGGCCCGCTGACCATGGTCATGGGCCGCTGGCTGCCACCCTTCGGTATTGCCTTCACCGTCGACGTGCTCGGTGCGTTGATGGCGCTCGCCGCTGCCATGGTCGCACTGCTGGCCGGCCTGTTTTCCCTCGCCGACATCGACACCAACCGCCGCCGCTACGGCTTCTATCCGATGCTGATGTTCCTGATGGCGGGCGTGACGGGCGCCTTTCTGACCGGCGATGTCTTCAATCTCTACGTCTGGTTCGAAGTGCTGCTGATCTCGTCCTTCGGGCTCTTGGTGCTCGGTGGTGAACCGGGGCAGCTCGATGGCGCGATAAAATACGGCCTGCTCAATCTCGTCGGCACGACGCTTTTTCTCATCGCCACCGGCTATCTTTATGCGATCTTCGGCACGCTCAACATGGCCGATATCGCCATCAAAGTCGCCAAATCAGGCAGCGTCCTGCCGCTCGGCACGCTGGCCATGCTCTATTTCGCTGCCTTCGCGATGAAAGCCGGCGCGTTCCCGGTGAATTTCTGGCTGCCCGCAGCCTATCACACCCCCGCCACCACCGTTTCGGCGCTGTTTGCCGGTCTGCTGACCAAGGTCGGCATCTATGCCATGCTGCGCATACTCCTGATGCTGATGCCGGTCGAGGCGGAGCGTCTTGGGCCTGTGATCGGCATCGTCGCCATCCTCACCATGTTGACTGGCGGTTTTGGCGCCATCGGCGTCTCGGATCTCCGCCGCATGCTCGGCTACTGGGTGATCGCCGGCATTGGCGTCATGCTGGCTGGATTGGCGCTGGGCGGGGAAGTGCCTGTTTCCGCCGCGATATTCTACATGCTGCATTCGATGATGGTCATGACTGCGCTCTATTTTCTCGCCGGGATGATCGGCCGGGCCTGTGGCAGTCTCGATGTTGCCGGCCTCGGCGGAATTTACGCCAGTGCGCCGCGGCTCTCGGCACTCGCGCTGCTCCTGCTGCTCAGCATTGCCGGCCTGCCGCCGCTTTCCGGCTTCTGGCCGAAGGCGTTGCTGGTACGCGCCGCATTGGCCTCGGGTCACAGCCTGCTTGCCGCCACGATCCTGGTATCCGGCTTCCTCATCACCTTCGCTGCGGGGCGAACCTTCCTGCTCGCCTTCTGGCGGCCGGGCTCCGCCGCAGCCGGAGCGCAGCCACGTATTCAGATTGTCGTCATTGCCATCCTCACGGTATTCTCTCTGACGACCGGCCTCTGGCCGGAGCCCTTGATCGGGGTTGCGAACCGCGCCGCCGCCGGGTTGGTCCGGCCTTCAGCCTATATCGGCTCGGTGTTTCCCGAGAGGCATCCATGAACCCTGTCATCCGCGCGTGGCGCATTTTGCGCCTGATCCTCGCTTTCTTCAGCGAATTCACTCTGTCGGTGATTCGGGTCTGCCAGCTTGTACTGTCGCCGCGTATGAGAATCCGGCCGGCAGTCATCGCTTTCCCGCTCACTGTCCGGCGTGATTTCGAGATCACCCTGCTTGCCAACCTGATCACGCTCACACCCGGCACCCTAGCGATCGATGTCAGCGATGACCGCAGCACGCTCTATGTGCATGTCATCGACTGCCCCGATCCGGCCGTTGCAGCGCGTGAGATCGCTGACGGTTTTGAACGGCTGATCCTGGAGGCTTTCGCATGAACAGCGCCGTCATCCTCGCCACCGCCATCGATATTGCGATCGTCCTTCTCATTTGCGCCATGCTGGTCACCACACTGCGCGTGGTTCTCGGTCCGACGCTCGCCGACCGGGTTCTGGCGCTCGACCAGCTCGTGGCAATCGTCATCGGATTTATTGCCGTTATTGCAGTCAGGACCGGCTTTGGTCTTTACATAGACATTGCGCTGGCGCTCGGCCTCGTCGGATTTCTCGCGACCGCCGCTTTCGCGCGCTACATCCAGGTCACGCATAATCCAGGTAAAAAGGAGGGGAAAAATGACCGGCACTGACGTCGCGACACTTCTCTCGGCGCTACTGCTGGTGGCAGGGTCGGCCTTCGCTCTGATTGCCGCCCTCGGTCTGGTGAGGCTGCCCGACCTTTTGACCCGCATGCATGCGGCATCCAAGGCGGGGACGGCAGGCTCAGGCCTTCTTCTGATTGCCGCCGCGATTCATCTCGACGATTGGCAGACCTGGGTCAAAGCATTTGCGGCCATTGCCTTTTTCGTGCTGACCGCACCGGTTTCAGCACATCTGTTGGCAAAAGCATCGCGCACGCCTGCTGCGCGATCCGATGGGGATGGCGCCTGACGTCCGTTTGGCGTGGTACCGGGGTGTGTCTTTCCGACATACTTGTCAGGGTTGTCAGTACAATATCCAGGACTCTAAGAAATTACCCCTAAAAATCCAGGGGTATTTTGATGCATCTGTGTGTAATGCAGTTAAGGCTTAGGACAAATTCTATCGGCCTGTAAAATATTTCCTTCGCAACTGTGGGCATTCCAGCGGATTAGCTCAGGTCTGTGTGATATTGCTGGGCAAACAGTGAAAAAATATATTGGACATTCAGTCGAAAAATGTTAATCCAGCCGCATAGAGCCTCAATGTTGATTCAATTCCGGAGTGTATACAAGAATCAAGGTCGGGAACTGGGCTTTTGCTCATGCAATAGAAGGATTGCCGACCCGATGAAAGTATATTTGTTTGGAATGGTTTGAGAGCGGTCAAGCAAGACGGGTACGAAGCTAGGGGTAGCGACTCGCCCGCCGGTACTGTCTCTTTGCATTGGGTTCTGTGTTTGATCGCTTCGACGGTCTCGACCGGCGAAGCAGGGCAAGTTGATCATTCAGGAGAAACAAATGAACGATGCCACCACCGCCACAGGCAACCGCGAATTGCTTGTTGAATTGACGGCAGAGATCGTCGCAGCTTACGTCGGCAATCATGTCGTACAGGCAAACGACCTCGCCTCCCTCATCTCAGACGTGCATTCCGCGCTGTCCAACACGTCGTCGCAGGAAGCTCCTGTGCCGGCTGTCGAAAAGCCGAAGCCGCCCGTACCGGTCAAGAAGTCCGTCCACAACGACTATATCATCTGCCTCGAAGACGGCATGAAGTTCAAGTCGCTGAAGCGCCACTTGATGACCCATTACGGCATGACGCCTGAAGAATATCGCGAAAAGTGGGAACTGCCGGCCGATTATCCAATGGTTGCGCCCGCCTATGCCGAAGCGCGCTCGCGCCTCGCCAAGGAAATGGGTCTCGGCCAGGGCCGCAAGAAGCGGACGACGACGGCCGCTCCCACCAACGCCGCCGCCTGACCCAAGACGGGCGATAGGATCAAAGGCAGCTCGCGGGCTGCCTTTCTTTTGTGATGATATAGGAAAAATTCCTTTATTGAATTCGTTCGCATCGGTCGAGATTCCGAACCATTTCATCGGCCGTCTTTCGGGGGCCATGCGATCCGGTCACATGAATCGGAATATAGAAGCTGTCTCGTTGACAGCGCCCTCGTCGGAGGAAGAAGGTGGTCGAGGCAGGTTATGCCATTACCTTCGCGCGCGCTTCGCTCTGAATGCGGTTGACCATCGAGCGCAGGCCATTCGCGCGCTGGGCGGAAAGATGTTCGATCATGCCGATCGATCGGAACGTGTCGAGCGCGTCGAGATTTGCGATCTCCGAAGCATGCTTGCCGGAATAGATGGCGAGCACGATCGCTACCAGACCTCTGACGATATGGGCATCGCTGTCGCCGCGAAAGGTCAGCACGGGGTCCGGGCTGCCGCTCAGCTCACTGACGAGCCAGACCTGGCTGGCGCAGCCGCGCACCTTGTTCTCAGCCGTTTTGTCGGCGTCGGGCAGGTCGGGCAGCGCCTTGCCGAGCTCGATCACATAGCGATAACGATCCTCCCATTCTTCCAAATAGGAAAAATCCTCAAGAATCTGATCGAGCGATGCCATGCTTTGGTCCTTTTCTTTATTGCCCATATAGGCGTTTGGACCGTTTTTTGAAAGCGGCAAGAAAAAAAGCGCCGCAAAGCTCTGCTTTGCGGCGTGTCGAAGGTGACGAGTTGGGCAGGGAACCTCCAGGCAGGGGAGGCGGTCGTCCAGGATCCGGCCTCAGATGTCCTTGGGGCGCGGAACCGGAATGGGGATATGACGCGGCAGATCGTCCTTGGTTTGCACCGAACCGGTCAGAACTTTGTCGGCGGCGGCGGTTTTGCCGTCGTCGGAAAATTGCGTGTCGAGATAGCTGTAGGCAACACGGGCGCCCTCCTTGGCGCGGTTGCCAAGCGTGGAAATGGTTTCCGCACCCTTGACGCAGACATCGGGCTTTTCGCTGCACATCGAGCCCATATAGGAAATGGCGCCGGCCGCAGCGCCGAGCGCGTCGGTCAGCTCGACGCCCTTTTCCTTCTGCAGCCGGTCGGATGCGCCCTGGTCAAAGATCGGCAGCAAAACCAGAACCAGCGAAAACCAGAATGCGCCGCGGATGAGAAGCCCAAACATGTTGATCGTCCTTGACCGTCTTGCCGGATCGTTCAGCCCGGTCTGTTTGCCGGGCAGATGCCGGCTTGCTTGTGGCCACACTATGACCGGCCGGCAAACAGCGCCTTCCGCCAATCACGGCAATTCGACTCGAATTCGCGGAAAATTTGAGATAACCGCATTTGAATTCAATTTTGCGTGGTTTTGATTCAAATCCGAGACGATCTTGTTAAGGAAGATGGCGGCGCCGGTCGAGGAGTCCATGGTGTTGACCCGCAAGGGGTCGCCACAATCGTTAAACTCACCCCAAAAGTTGCGAATTATTAAGCAATTACACCCCGTTAACCACGATCTCAAGAGTTCGGAAAACCTGTCTCTTTTCTGGACTTTTGGCCCTGGAACGACGGTTTCGACCGGTGTTTTTTAGCCTTTCCTTAAGCCGGCAATGCGATTTTCCGATGTGCTGAAATCAGGTTTCGGAATGAAGGCCGAGCGCATTGACACGATGGAATGACATGGCCGCAAAGGCGCTTGCCAAATGGACGGATGACCGCGGTCAAAGCGGTGCGCGTCGTCTGCCGGGCCGCGGCCAGACCAGGCTGATGCCGCTTCATGTCGCGCTCTCCGCCGCTGCAGCCTCTCTGTCGCTGGCAKCGATGATGTTCTCCGGCGTCGCCTTTCCGCTGGCTTTGCCGGCCGTTGCCGCCGTGTTTGCCACCATGCTGACGCTCTGCCTTGCCGCGCGCGAATTCGGCCTGACGCGCCACAGCCGCAGGCGCTCAGCGCCGGCTTGTCGCGCTGCCACGGGCCTCGAAACGCTCAATCTCGTGGCCGGCCTCGTCACCCGCCATGACGCGGCGGGCCTTCTGCTCTCCGCGCACGGCGCGGATCGCAAGGCGTTCGGCTTTTCCGTCGAACAGTTCGATTCGTCTGCCTATCTCGATGCGATCCATGTCGGCGGCCGCATCGCCTATCTGAGCGCCGTCGATGAATTGCGCCAGGGCGCCCGGCGGGCCACGGCCGAATTCCTGTTTGCCTTCGGCGTGGGCGAGGGAGCCTATCGCCCTGTTCGCGCCGAATTGGTTGCCGAGCCCTGCGATGGCGCCTTTGCCGGCTTCGTTGCCCATACGACCGACATTTCGGGCGAGGCGGCGCTCAAGAACGATGCGCAGGTCTGGCAGGTCGAGGCACGCTCGGCCAATGATGCGAAGACGCGTTTCCTCGCCGCCGTCAGCCATGAATTGCGCACGCCGCTTAACGCCATCCTCGGCTTCTCCGACATCCTGATCGGCGAATATTTCGGCAAGTTCGAGAACGAGCGGCAGAAGGAATATGTCACGTTGATCAACCAGTCGGGCCATCATCTGCTCGACGTGGTCAACAGCATGCTCGACATGTCGAAGATCGAAGCCGGTCGCTATGAACTGATCAAGGAGCCATTCCATATCGCCGAGGCGATCCGCGCCGTCGACGATATGCTGG
Source organism: Rhizobium sp. P2_G2 (assembly GCF_056403555.1). NCBI lineage: Bacteria > Pseudomonadati > Pseudomonadota > Alphaproteobacteria > Hyphomicrobiales > Rhizobiaceae > Rhizobium > Rhizobium sp. P2_G2. Next base: position 63,072 of record NZ_JBFUFF010000019.1, on the reverse strand, counting down.
CGCTGCAGGCCCGCGCCAAGGGCGTGGTGCTGACGACCCGTGTCGCCCGCGGCGTCGATGATGTCGTGGCCGACCGTCGCGCCGTCCAGCAAATCCTGATCAATCTGGCCAACAATGCCATCAAATTCACGGCCGAAGGCGGCGTGGTCGCGATCGACGCCAATTCGGACGGCCGCAATCTGATGCTCTGCGTCAGCGACACCGGGATCGGCATTCCTACGGAAAAGCTGGCGCTGATCGGCCGGCCATTCATGCAGGTGCAGAGCGATTATGCGCGCCAATACGAGGGCACCGGCCTCGGGCTTGCTCTCGTCAAGGGCCTGGTGGCACTGCATGGCGGCACATTTGACATCGCTAGCCAGGAAGGCGCCGGCACCATCATCACCGTCACCGTCCCGATGAACGGCGAGGGCGACGCCGGTGCAGAGACCTTCGAGTTTCCACCGCGGCTCAAAGAAAAGACCAACGACACCCTGACAGGAGAGAAGCGCCATGGCAGCTCAGCCCAAGCGAAAATCGCCTGACCGGAAACCCGCCGCCAAGGCGCCGGCCCGCAAAGGCCCATCGGTGGCGATGCGCGCTTTGCATTCGACGGCCGCTGGTATCGCCCGCTATCCCCGGATGATCGGCGGCACTGCCATTTTCGGCGTCGTCTTCTGCTTCGTCGCCGCCAATGCGCTCTGGTACCAGCCGCATCATCATCCCAACCCGATGCTTGCCACGCGCATGTTCGAGAGCCAGAAGAGCAAATCGGCGAGCAAGACGAGCGATGTCGCCCCTGAACCGGGTGTCACCGTCTTCCGCATCGAGCGACAGAAGGACATCGACGCCAAGGCCCAGGCCGAGAAAGAGGCAAAGCCCATGGCATCGCCGCTGGTCAGGCAGATCCAGCAGGCGCTCGCGCAGAAAGGTCTCTATGACGGTCCCGCCGATGGCATGACAGGTCCGAAGACCACGGCGGCGATTCTGTTCTTCCAGGAGACGGAAGGGCTCGACCAGACGGGCGAGGCGACGCCGGCGCTTCTCGCGAAGATCAAGGCCGGCAGCAAGAACAACGATGTCGCCGTCATCCCGGACGAACGCCCGTCCACGGATGAAGTAACGTCCAGCACCAAGGCGACCCCCGCCAAGGCCGACGGCGACGACGTCGCCGACCTGATCCGCTCCGCCGAACCCGACGCCAAGCCGGCAGCCAAGACAATCAAGGCATCGGTCAGCAAGGCGGACGCCGAGAGCATCTCGCCGGCCGCGATCATGCAGATCCAGCGGGCACTGACCAAATTCGCCTATGCCGACATCAAGGCCGACGGCGTGGTCGGCGAAGCGACGCGTTCGGCGATCCGCGCCTTCGAGAAGAGCTACAACATGCCCGTCACGGGCGAACCGTCCGAGCGTATCGTCAAGAAGCTGAAGTCGATCGGGGCGCTCTGACTTCGGTCGCCCAGCGGGAATCTCATTTCGGTTCCCAGACCTCCGATAAAGCTGACGCCATCCGAGACCTCGCAGCAAAGTCCGCGGCGACAGACGGATCATCAATCATCTCCTGTCGGCGATTTGTGCGCCCCTCTATCGGTCGGGCGTCGCCATACCTCCGAGAAGAATCAGCCCTCTTGTGCCCTCCAGCGCGAAGGCAAGCTTCACCGGATTGCTGTCCGTGAACGCACTCAAATCGGTCTTGACGGTCCGGCACACGCTGGCTTGCGAAATGTTGGGTAACGAAGGAAACTCAAAAAATGAAATGCCAGCAAAGAATTTCACAAAAATAGAATTTTTGGCTTCCGTGACTTCATCCGGAAATAATCCGGGATGACGGCCGAACACAACGTTAATTTCGGATAAAGGGCAAATTGCTGCAATTGAAACGAACGAGTTTCGCGACAAAATTCGAAATAAATTTGGGTTTCTGAATTTTCTTCCGAATAAAAATTGGGAACCCATCGTTAGATCAAGCAAATGAGCCGCACGTCAACCGCGGCCGGAGATAATGAAAGTCATGAGCTGCTGCCAGGCAGGTGCAAGCAGTCGATTGAACACGTGGAATACTTCATCCGCGGCGATGTCCTGACGCTCAGGCGTGTCGCGCTTGATGAACTCACGTTCCTGAATATCGAAATCAACAGCACCGGTCTGCCCAGAAGGAGGCGACGATGGCACACAAAATCACAACGGATCAATTCAACGGCTACGAGATCGACTCCAGCAATCAAAAATGGGTGCTCRAACCCGGCGTGAAAGTCTCCAACAATGTCGATTTCGCTTTTGTCGAAAGCGTCCTTTCGACCGGCAATACGATCGTGCTCGCGGGGCAGATCACGAATCCGTCCAATGTGGCGGTTGGACTAGAGGGCAGCAACACGACGCTGACCATTGCCGCCGGCGGTTTTCTCGACGGCGCCTTTGGCGGCTTGTCTTCGGATGGTGCCGGCCAGCAGATCACCAATGATGGCATTGTCCACGGCGGCTCCCAAGGGGTCTATTTTTCCGGCAAAGACTTCCATTTCGACAACAACGCGACTGTGTCGAGCGGTGACTACGCCATCGAAGTCCATGAAGCTGGCCACGGCCAGTTGGTCAATTCCAAGGGTGCGCAGATGTCGGGCGGGATCAGCGGCATCTTCCTGGAAACCCATGGGTCCCAGAAGACAGCCATCGTCAATGACGGCACGATCACCGGCGGCAATTTCTCGATCTACAGCGGCGGCGCAAGCGAACATGTTACCAATCACGGTCTGCTATATGGCGACGTGAGCTTGGGCCGCGGCAACGACATTCTCGATGGGCGAGGGGGCGCTATTGCCGGCATGATCGATCTCGGCGGTGGCGATGACCGCATCGATCTGCGCGAGCAAAGCGCATATCCCGCTGATGGCAACGGTCTGACCATATTCGGCGGCAAAGGCAACGACACTTACCTGGTCGACTCCTCCGACGTTCACGTCATCGAGGCAAAGAATGGCGGCACGCAAGACCAGGTCCGGTCAGCCACTTCCTACACGCTAGGTGCCTTTGTCGAGAAGCTGCAGCTGATCGGTAGCGCCGATCTGAACGGCAAAGGCAGTGACGGCTACAATGTGCTCGAGGGCAACAGTGGCAACAATCATCTGAATGGCATGGCTGGCGGCGACGATCTCGACGGCGGGCGTGGCAATGACGTGCTGACCGGCGGCGCCGACAGTGATCTGTTCATCTTCACCCAGCACGGCGGTCATGACCGTGTCACCGATTTTTCCAGCGGGGTCGACGCCATCGACCTCACGGATTTCGGTGTCGCCGATTTCGCCACCCTCAAGCAGGACCATATGCATGACGGCAAAGCCGGGTTGATGATCACCTTTGGAGCGGATCATCTGCTGCTGCAGGGCGTGCATATCGGCGATGTCGCCGCCGGCGATTTCCATCTTTGACAGGGGCCGTGGCTTCGCATAAGGCGAGGCCATGCGTGTCACGTCCGAGTTTTTCGTTTCCGCCTTGATCCGCCGGGTGTTCTCGTCCGGCGGCTTTGCCGCTGTCGAGCGCAAGGGCGCGACCGAGGCGGGCGCCATATTCATCCGCCTGCGTTCTCGCGACGGGCTGGAGCGACTCTATGCGCCCGCGCCGCAAACCGTCTTCGACGAGACCGACAGTGGCGAGCGGCGCTTCGAACTCCGTCTCGATCATGTGGACGCCGGCAAGGTCGAGGCGCTCCTCACCCGAGAGGCGAGATTCGATTCCGACCTCTGGGTGGTCGAGCTGGAAGCCGACGAGATCGGTGACCTGATCAGCCTCGTTGCCTGATTTCGGCCGCCGGTGCGGCTTCTGCCACGGCATGGTTAAGCAATAGTAAAAATGCATTGCTGCTGTTCGCCGTCGCTTGGCAATCCAGCTTGAAATGGGAGTGTATATTGAGCTTGCAGCGTTTAGGTTGTTTCAATTTGGAGCATGTAAAGCTTAATATCCACTAAGATAATCTCGGCCATTGCTTCTCGCTTCTGCATGTGAAAGCTTCCCGGCCTGTAGTTTTGCGTATTGGGAGGCGGTGTACCGCTGTCATGAAGAAGACCGTGCCGATCAATAAGAACCGGACGACGACGCTTGTCGCCGACCAGGCGGACGTTTCCTATGTCATCAACGCAAAGATCGAGACACCCGGGCTTGCCATCAATGCATCGCAAGCGCTGACGGGGCGGGAGATCCACATCAACGGCGTGGTCAAGGCCGCCAGCGATGTCGCTATCCTTATTGGTGACGGCACGCTTGCGGACAGTGATACCTATGTAAAGATCGAGCAAAACGGTTCCCTGACCAGCAGTGGCRAAGGACTGGTGGCGACCAGCGGCGGCGTGACGGTCACTGTCGTCGGAGCATTCACGTCTGACTTGATCGGCGTCACTCTCGCTATCGGTGACAATATATTCGAGAACGACGGCAAATTTACTGCGACCGAGGCTTCCGCGATCGTCAGCAGCGGCATCGGCGACAAAATTCACAATGCCGGCGACGGTACGCTGACTGCAGGGGATGATGCCATCGCCTCGACCGGCGACAACACGTCGATCACCAATGACGGTACCGCAACAATCACTGCGACCGCCGGGTCAGCGATCGTGGCTCGCGGCGCGGGCGACACGATCTACAATACGAGCGGCATCAGCGGCATCGACAATGCCATCGTCTCCTCAGGCGCCAACGCCAACATTACCAATGAGGGCAACGGCTCGATTTCCTCCAATGCCGGTCGCGGCATCTCGTCTTCGGGCGCCGGCGCCCATATCACCAACAACAACTCGATCAGCACCAAGCGCGATGGCATCTTCTCCTCCGGCTCCGATGCCGTGATTGCCAACACGTCTTCCATCGGCAGCTGGAACGCCGTGGGCATCCACTCGACCGGCAGTCATGCGACGATCACCAATTCGAGCAATCTGAACGGCGGCACCGTCGGTGTGCTTTCGACCGGTGATCGCGCCACGATCGCGAACTACGGCAATCTCAACGGCAACGATATTGGCGTCGAGATCGCCGGCAAACATAGTTCCCTTGTCACGACGGCATCGATCACCGGCGATACCGCCATCGCCATCTCCGGCAACGACGCGCATGTGACGATCAAGAACGAGATTTCCGGCGGCGGCGCGCACTCGGCGACGATCGACGTCACCGCATCAGGCGTAACGCATATCCGGAATTTCGGCGCGGTGAATTCGTCACTCTCCGGCATCGTCATGCAAGGCGGCAAGGGCAGCGAGCACATCGTCAATACCGGCTCGCTCAACGGCGATGTCAACCTTGGTGCTGGCAACGACGTGTTCAGTTCACTGACAGGTGCCGTCAGCGGCAAGGTCTCCGGTGGCAGCGGCAACGACACCTATATTACCGGCATCGATCTCGATATCCATGAGACGAAGCATAGCGGCACCGACACGGTCGAATCCAGATATAGCTACACGCTCGGCGCCAATCTTGAAAACCTGCTCCTGCTTGGCAAGGGCACGATGGACGCCACCGGCAACAATATTGCCAACCATATCGAGGGCAATGCCGGCAACAATCATCTGACCGGCGCCGGCGGCAACGATGTCTTCGTCTTCGAGACGGGCTGCCGGCAGGACATCATCACCGATTTCACCGACCACGCCGACCGGATCGACCTCAGCGGCTACCAGGGCATCGGTGATTTCTCGGATCTCAAGGGCAAGATCCATCAGGCCGGCGACGATGTTACGATCACGCTCAGCGGCAGCGACACGATCACGGTCGATCACATGCGCGTCTCGCATCTGTCGGCCGACGACTTCGTCTTCTGAGGGCTGAAAGCAAACGACCGGCCCACATTCGCGAGGGCCGGTCGTTCGGTAGGCACTTCAGTCATGCACTGCACTTATAAATAGGGGCACATCCACTTCCGCATTCCGGACATCGTGATCGCTACAGATTTCGCGCGGGTCGCTCCAGCCTGTTTGTCCCGGCCTTTGCCGGTAGCCTGGTCTTCTCGTCAACGAGTTACGCCGATCAGCATGTCGAGCATATTTATAGGCCCGGCAAACCCCGGTTGCATTGATTTGTCTCAAAATTGTCGGAAATTTCGGCCGGCTCGATCCTCGGACAAAAACGAGGTGCCGCCGTCTTTCAACGACAAGCTGCCGGCCGTGCTTGCCGCACCCGGTCACAAGGCCTCGCTATATCGAAATGCGCGGCCGGTTCCGCCGTCCGGCCGCGCATGGCAACCTGCCTGGATCACTTTAGAGGGTTCTGCTTCGGGCCGCCACTCCCGGCTCGCGCCGGAGCCGAAGCTGAAGGCCAAGGATCCTGGCTGTCGCGGAAGCGTGGTAGCAAGATTCGTCCGGCCGCAACTTGATATGCCGCAAATCTCGTTATTTTACTACGAAGACCGCAATGCGAGTGAAATCGCTCGGTTTTCGCGAACAGATCGCGGCGGCTCAGGCATCTGGTCCCCGCGGGGGATGGCCCTGGGCGACCCGCTCTTCGAAGACGAAGAGGCCGGCGTGCTTGTCGCACAGCCGGCCCTTGCCTCGTTCTGAATAAGGGGCGCAGCCGGTTCCGCCAACTGACTGCGCAAGACAGATGATCCATCGCCTGGGAGGAGTGGGCTTCGGGCCGCCACTCCGGAGGGGTAGTCCGGAGAACCGAAGCCTGAGCGATGTCTTCAATCAACTTGTCGAATATGGTTTTATGACGTATCGCGGCGGATGTATTTGACATGGCGCAAATACGACTCATCAGAGGTAGAAGAATTGTGTAACGGCTTGTAAAAGTTGGTGACGGGAGGATGACACGGCTGGCGCCAGCGATAACGCCATGTCCCTGTCTTATTTCAGTAACTTAATCGAAAACGAAGAGGCCGGCGTGCGCCCCTCGCACAGCCGGCTCTTGCCTCGTTCTGAATAAGGGCGCAGCCAGTTCCGCCAACCGGCTGCGCAAGACAGATGACCCATCGCTTGGGAGGAGAGGTAGGCTTCGGGCCGCCACTCCGGGGGGTAATCCGGAGAACCGAGGCCTTGAGCGACATCTTCGATCAACTTGTCGAATATGGTTCTATGAGGTGTCACGGCGAATGTATTTGATATGGCGCAAATATGACTCATCACAGGTAGAAGAATTTTGTAACAACTTGTAAAGGTTGGTGACGAGAAGGTGACGCGGCTCACGTCAGCCGCGAGGCTGCGTCTCCGTTTTATTTCAGAAGTTTAATCGAAAACGAAGAGGCCGGCGTGCTTGTCGCACAGCCGGCCCTTGCCTCGTTCTGAATAAGGGGCGCAGCCGGTTCCGCCAACCGGCTGCGCAAGACAGATGACCCATCGCCTGGGAGGAGAGGTAGGCTTCGGGCCGCCACTCCGGAGGGGTAGTCCGGAGAACCAAAGCCTTGAGCGACATCTTCGATCAACTTGTCGAATATGGTTTTATGACGTATCGCGGCGGAYGTATTTGACATGGCGCAAATACGACTCATCAGAGGTAGAAGAATTGTGTAACAGCTTGTAAAAGTTGGTAACGGACGCTGCCATCAACGCCGTCAGCTACGGTGCGATTTGCATGACAGCGATGGGAGCGGCGAGATCACGGCTTCTCGTGACTATGCCGATGTCATGGCCGGCGACTTCATCTTCACGGCCTGAATTATCCGGCGCCCTGTAGGGCGGTGCCAGGGCGCCGGCCGTCGATCCCCGTCCGGGAATCGTCTATTCCGCCGCCTGCGCCGCGCCTGCCGCGCGCCGGGCGGCTTCGATCATCACACCGCTGACGGTGCCATAGGCAGCCGTCCAGGCTGCGCGAATTTCGGGTGTGAACTGTTCGCCGAAGGCGAGCGACAGCGTCTGCAACAGTGCCGCGCCAACCGTCTCATAATGCTGGTCTTCGACCCCATAGGCGACATGCTTGGCGCCCAGGCTTTCGAGCACCGGCACGACCTTGGAGAGATCGCGCAGGCCGCCGACGACGAAGCCAAGCGCTGCCATCAGCTTGATCTGTTGATCCTTCATGTCGGCGTTGAGAAAGAGGCGCTGGAGCGACGGGTCGAGCGCGAAGAGCCGCTCGTAGAACAGCGCCGCGGCCGCTTCCCTCTTGCGTGCGACCTCAGCGAAAGTTGTCTCCAGAATTCTGATCGTCTGTTCGTTCATCATCGATATCCCATCGTCGTGATTGTCTGATGGGGTATTTGTGACAGGGCGGTGTTTCTGCAGGAGTTCTGACAGACGACTTTGTTGTTTCAATTGTTTCCGATGAAGTGCGATGGAATATAGCAAAAGAGGCCGCGACGACCCGGACCGCCAAGATCTTCAAGAATGGCCGCAGCCAGGCGGGGCGGCTGCCGGCCGGGTTTCGTGGGAGGTGCATGTCGTGCGTGTTTGGGGCGACATTCGTGCTGCCTGGAGAGAGACGGCTGGATGCTGCAGCCGCACGACATGCAGATTGCCGCACATGCGATTGCCCAAGGCATGGTGCTCGTTTCCAACGATCGGGCTTTCGAAGGGACTGACGGCCTCGAACTGGAAATTGGGCCGTCGCCTGGCCCTATCCCCTCAGCAACGCCTCCAACACCCCGCCGATGTCCTGTGGCGTGAACGGCTTCTCGATGACAGGACAGCCCGTCCGCGCAAGGAATCGTCCGGCCGATGGCCCGAGCGTGTCGCCGGTGACGAAGCCGATGCGGTGGATCAGCGCCGGGCGATGCGCTGACAGCCAGTCGTAGAGCGCCGGACCGTCTCCATCCGGCATGCGGATATCGCAAAGGATCGCCTCGACCGCTTCACCGTCTTCAGCAATCAGCGCCTGGGCGGCGCGCCCGCTCGGCGCGATCAGCGTTCGGTAGCCGTGGCCGGCAGCGATGTCGGCGACCAGTTCGGCGAGGTCGGGCTCATCGTCGACGATGAGCACTGTGGCCTGTCGCACCGCAGCTGGTGTCGTCGGCGACACCGCTTCTTCGATCGGCGCTTCCGCCGTGTCGCGACCGGCTATGGGCAGGCGGATGACGAATTCGGCGCCGCTCTTCGGCTGCGGCCGGGCAAGCTCCAGGGTACCAGCATGCGCCTCGATCAAGCCACGCGACACGGCGAGCCCAATGCCGGTGCCGTGGTCCTGCGGCTTGGTGGTGAAGAATGGGTCGAAGATGCGGTTGCGGATCGTCGCCGGAATGCCGGGGCCGTTGTCGCGCACGGTAATGACGATCGTGTTCGTCTGGGTGTCATGAACGGCTTTGAGGATGACGCGACGCTCTGCTCCGCCTTTCTCCTCCAGCGCCTGCCGGGCATTGACGATCAGGTTGACCAGGACTTGATGCAGGAGATCGGCGTCGGCGAAGGTTTCGGGCAGTGTCGGATCGACTTCGGCCGAGAGTGTCACATCGCTGGTCTTAAGGCTGTAGGCGAGCAGTTCGACCGCATCGCGGATGACCGCCGGAAGGGAGACATAGTTGCGTTCGGCCTTGCGCTGACGGGCCATTGCGAGGAAGGTCTTGACGATGCGGGCGCAGCGGTTGGCAGCGTTTTCGATCCTCAGTGCCCGTTCAGCAAGATCCTGGGCGGCGGGCAGTGTGGCCGCCTCGTGGCTCACTTTCTGTCTCAACATCATCGCCTGGCCGAGCACGATGGACAGCGGATTGTTGAGCTCATGCGCCACGCCGGAGAGCAGTGAGCCCAAGGCGGCCAGCTTTTCCTTCTGGTAGAGCGCCTCGCGCTGCCGTTCGATCTCGAATTGCGCCGTCTTGGCCGGCGTGAGGTCGCGGATATGGGCGGTGAAGAAGCGCTTCGATCCGGTGCTGACATCGGCAAGCGCCAGCTCCACCGGGATCAACTGGCCATTCTTGGCAATCGCTTCCATTTCGACGCGCCGGCCGATGACACTGGTTCGGCCGCTGGCGAGATAGCGCGCGAGCCCTGCATGGTGGGCGGCGCGATAGGCCTCGGGAATGATCAACGACGCGATTTCACGGCCGATCGCCTCGTTCCGGCTGTGACCGAACAGCTTTTCCGCTGCCGGATTGAAATCGACCACCGAGCCCTCGCCGTCGATGATGATAATGCAGTCGAGTGAAGTGTCGACCACGGCCTTATGCAGCGCGTCGCTCTCGGCCTGCCGGAGTGACTGTTCGGCACGTTCCTGTTCGTGCAGTTTGAGCTCGGTCAGATCGCGGGAGATGGCGATGATTCCGCCCACCTCGGCCGCGCCCGCCGGACGATAGGGTGTGATGGATTCCTGCACATAGCGCCGGCCGAAGGCGCCGTAGTCGGCCCAACCCTCCCAGCGAACAGCCTCGCCGGCAAACAGCCGCTCGGTGAGTGGCGCGTAGGCGGCGAGGACATCCTCGCCGAGCACCTCGCCCACGGTGCTGCCGATCACGGACCCGCTGGCCCTTCCGACAAAGTCGAGGAATTCCTGGTTCACCAACTGATAGGTGAGATGGGTGTCGATGAGCACGGCGCGGCCCGGTACGCTGTCGAACACGGCGGTCAGGAGTGCCAGGTCGGTGAGGCCAAGCCCGGGACCAACCGTTTTCGAAGTGCCGATTTCGTTGATGTCGAGCGTGCCGTTCATGTCGCCTTGCTTGCCGGTGAATAGAGATAGCCCGCGCCGCGCACGGTCTTGATCGTCTGCGGCTTGGAAGGATCTGCCTCGACCTTCTTTCTCAGCCGCGTGACGCGGATGTCGATCGAGCGGTCGAACGGATCGTCGTTCTTGCGATGAGCGAGGTCGAGCAGCCGGTCGCGCGACAGCACGCGATAGGGATTGTCCAGGAAGACCTCGATCAAGTCGAATTCCATCGTCGTCACCGGCTCCTCGCGGCCGTCTTCAGTCAGTAGCCGCCGGCCGTCGCGGTCGACGAGCAGCCTGCCGAACGGCACGAGCGGTGCACGCTCGGCCACAGGAGCTCCTGTCGGCAAGGGCGGTGCGGCCGGCTTGGCGCTCGGCTGCAGCGGCTGACGGCGGCGCAACACGGCGCGGATACGGGCTTTCAGTTCGCGCAGGTCGAAAGGTTTTGTGACATAGTCGTCGGCGCCGACTTCGAGCCCTACCACTTTGTCGATCACATCGTCGGCGGCGGTCAGCATGATCAGCGGAATCGCGGTGCGGGCTCTGATCCTTCGGGCGATCGAAAAGCCGTCTTCCTCCGGCATGTTGACATCGAGCAGGATGAGGTCGGCGGCTTTTTCCGCAAGCATCGTATCGAGTGCCCGGCCGCCGGATGCGGCGCGCGCGGCAAAGCCCTGGCCGGCCAGATATTCGGCCACCAGATCACGCAGATGCTCCTCGTCGTCGACGACGATGATATTGGCCTTCTCACCCTGTTCCGCCACAGAATCTCTCCTGGTTGCGGCGCCCCGACACTGCCTTACAGCATTTGTGAGACGCGCCCTATCCTTATCTTCGCCAGGATGACGGATTGTGGTGGGTGTCTATTTTTGTAACACGGCCGCTGAAACAATTGAAACAAAAATCGAGCGATGCAGCCCGCGCGTCAAAACGTGTTTTTCGCAAGTAGCACGGCCAGCGAAAGGCGAAAAGCGTGGATTACAAGACAATCGACAGTTCCAATACCGGGTTCATGACCACGGAAGCCGGCGATACCTGGACTTTGAATGCCGTCGACAAGATCACTTCGATCAACACCGGCATCGTCCAGAGCTATGATGACACCGTCCTGCGGATCAACGGTTCGGTTTCGGGGATGCTGCTCGGCATCGACAACGAGGGCGACAACAGCCAGATCTGGATTGGCGCCAAGGGCGAGGTGAGTTCCTACGGCAACGGCATCGCCCTTTATGGCAACAACCCTGCGCTGATCAACAAAGGCGAGATCTCCTCCGGCGGCAAGTATGCGGTAGTGACCGGCAACGGCACTGACACGATTAAGAACTACGGCTACATTTTCGGCGACAACACTGACGGGGATATCGCTTTCCTGGGCACAGGCGGCGGCATCGCCCACGGTGGCTTTGAAAACTGGGGCTTCGTCAGCGGCGCGCACGGGCTCCTGCTGATGGACTCCGATGCCACCATCTATAACTACGCCCACGGCCTGATCAAGACGACGTATGCAGCGATAACGGTCAACAACGCCGCCGGCGTTTCCGATCTTTTCAATAATGCCGGTGAGATATCGGGTGGTACGGCATTCCTCGGCGGTGACGGCAACGAGAATATCGTCAATTCCGGCAAAATCACGGGCGACATCTACACGTATGACGGTGAGGACAGCCTGCTGTTGAAAGCCGGTTCGAGTATTGACAGCAATGTCGACCTCGGCGGCAGCAGCGATATCCTCGACCTCCGCCACGGCGCATTCGGCAAGTCAAGCTTGACCGGCGGCGCCGACAACGACTTCTACAGGGTCGCCAAGGATGACATCGATATTTTCGAAGGCAAGGGCGGCGGCACCGATACGGTCAAATCGAGCGTCGACTTCCATCTCGGCGCGAATTTTGAAGATCTCCACCTCGCCGGACATGGAGACATCGATGGCGTGGGCAATGCCGCCGACAACCGGCTCTACGGCGACAAGGGCGACAACCATCTATCCGGTGGCAAGGGTGACGACACGCTCAACGGTGTGGGCGGCAAGGATCTGCTGACCGGTGGCGCCGGCGCCGACACCTTCTTGTTTGGCAAGGCGTATGGCCATGACACGATCACCGACTTTCAGTCGGGCGAGGATCACATCAATCTGCATGGTATCGGAGGCATCAGTTCCTTTGCCGAGGTTCAATCGCATGCCAGCCAGGATGGCGCTGACGTGGTGCTCGATCTTGGCGGCGGCGACGTGCTGACGATCGCCCATACCGACCTCGCCGATCTGAAAATTGGTGATTTTCTTTTCTGACCTAACCAGCCGGATCGATGGAACGATCCTGCCTACCCCCGCTTTCCGCAAGGAGAATCCCAATGAATACAGTGAAAGTGCATAGCCAGAACAAGACCTATGACGCCTCCGCGGGCGACACGACCTATGTCATGGATGCGGGCGTGACGATTTCGAGCAAGGGCGGCCAAGTCGACTTCGATGCGTCTTCCGGCGCCAACAACCGCGTGGTCACGCTTGCCGGTTCGCTCTCGGGAGCCAATAGCGGCCTTGTCCTGGGCAACACCGCGCAATACGTCACCGGCTCGGCGATCACGGTCGCAAAGACCGGCCTGGTCGAGGCGTCCTCCAACGGCATCGTTGCCTACATGACCGAAGGCAAGATCAACGTGCATGGCACGGTCTCCGGCGGCATGGTTGGTCTGGCCTATCTCGGAACGGACGGCAAGGTCATGAATGACGGAACGATCCACAGTTCCTATTATGCCACCTATTTCCAAGGCGATGACATCACCTTCACGAATGCCGGCGCGGTCAACGGCAAGCACGGCGGCGTCACTTTCAACACACAGTCTGGCGAGCACGGCACGCTTCAAAACACCGGCTCGATCATCTCCAATCAGATCGCCGTCTTTGGCGGCGAGGGTAGCGAGAAGATCGTCAATGGCGGCACAATCACGGGTGTCGTGCAGTTGAACGGCGGCAACGACCTCTATGACGGGCGTCAGGGCACCGCCAGTGACGTCGTCGACGGCGGTACAGGCAGGGACCGGCTGATCGGCGGCGCCCAGAGCGATGTGCTGGCCGGTGGCGCCGACCATGATCGGCTGACCGGCCATGGCGGCCGCGATCTGTTCGTCTTCAAGGTCAGTGATGGGGCCGACACGATCACGGACTTCAAACACCAACAGCACGACCAGATCGAACTCGATGGCCTTTCGAATGCCGGCACATTCGCCGATCTCGCCGCCCTTATGCATCAGGATGGCAAGGACACGGTGATCGACTTTGGTGGCGGTGATGTGCTGACACTGCACAATGTCGAGGCCGATCACCTGGCAAAGGGCGACTTCTTTTTCGGATAAGAAATCGAGATACGGCCATGGCCTGCCTTTGCAGGCCGGTACCCCTCCCGAGTTTTCTTCGACGGTTTGGCTTCAGCGGAAAAACTGAAACAATTGAAACGCTTGAAACGCTTTTGCGAAGTTCATCCGAAACGTCAAAGAAGCAGGATGGCATTATTGGAAGGAAGCGGTGTTGGATCTTTCCAACGTCGATTTCCAAAGAGTTCGGCAGCCCCTCGTTGGTTCCAACTGCCGATATCGGGATGGCGTGATCCCGAACAAACCCCGGCGGGACGAGCCTCCCCGCCGGGGTCTTTGCATGGTCGTTTGCGAATTTTTCGCGCGATTGCCACGTGGTTACCCGGCCGGGAGGCTGGGTCCGGCTACGGCTTGACGCCGCAAAGCATTTCCCGCTTGCCGGCAAAACCCGGCCGGCGCTCCACGTCAAAGCCTGCGGCAACGAGATTGCGCCTGACGAAACCGGCTGCGGCATAAGTGGCAAACGAGCCTCCCTGCCGCGTGTGGTCGAAGACGGCCTGCATCAATTCCCCCGACCACATATCGCCATTGCGTGATGGCGCAAAGCCGTCGAGATACCAGGCGTCGAACGCCTCCGCACTTGCTGTTACATTGGCGGGCGCCGGCCCGCAGACGACGGTCAGGCGGACATCCTCAGCCATATCGAGATCGACGATGCCGTGTGGAAGATCCGGCCAGTGTGCGGTCAGAGCCTGTCGCTCCGCCTCGATCTCCGGCCAGCGCCCGAGCGCTCTGGCGATCGCCTCACGCGGCATGGGATGGAGTTCGAAGGAGACGAAATGCAGCCGGGAAGCGTCCCCGTGATGTTGCTTCCACACCCGCCAGGTCTCGCAGAAATTCAAACCTGTGCCGAAGCCGAGTTCGCCGATCCGGAACAGCCCGCCCTCCGCCCAGCGCTCCGGCAGGCCGTTGCCGGCGAGGAAGACATGGCCGCATTCGGCGCGCCCATCTTCGCGGCAATAAAAATGGTCGCCAAACGCCGTCGAATAGGGCATATCGCCATCGATCCATTCGAGGTTCAGCGTGCCCGGATTTTCAGTTTCCTTGTCCATGACGTCAGGCGATAGAGGCCTTTGCAGGCGCGGTCAATTGGTGGCCGGATGTCACTCAGGACGATCAGTCAGAGACAGGTCTCATCATTGCGCCACCTGGACCATCCATGCCTGACCTGACCGACATCCTCGTGATCGGCGGTGGCGTCATGGGCCTCTGGAGCGCGGTGAAAGCGGCCGATGCCGGCCTCACCGTAGCCCTCGTCGAGGCGGGCCGTATCGGCGGCGGTGCAAGCGGCGGGCTGATGGGCGCCATGTTTCCCTGGATGCCCGATCGCTGGGACGACAAGAAGCGGTTCCAATATGAGGCACTCACCACGCTGCCTGAGGAACTCTTACGGCTCGAACAGGAGACGGGCCTGAGCGCCGGCTTTCGCCGCAGCGGCCGGATCATTCCACTGCCCAAGCCGCATCTCAGGACGATCGCTTTGCGCCATCAGGTCGACGCGCTCGCCAATTGGCATCAGGGCGACCACCGCTTCTTCTGGCATGTCGTCGATACGCCTCCGGTCGAAGACCATATCGCCGCGGAATTCGCCGCCGCCGGCTATGTGCATGACACGCTGGCCGCGCGGCTTGCCCCCCGAGATCTGATCGCCCTCCTCAGGGCGTGGCTGTCCAGTCGGCCGAATGTGACGCTTCTGGAGAACACGGCCGTGGGGCGCCTCGATCCGATATCCGGCCGGGCGACGCTCGCTTGCGGGAGGGAGATCCGTTTTGACTATGTTCTTGTCGCAGCCGGGGCGGAAAGCTTTCCGATTCTCGAAAGCCTGATGCCGCAGTTGCCCAAGCCGCTGGGACAGGGGGTCAAAGGGCAGGCTGCACTGCTCGGCGCCGACCTCGATCCGAACCTGCCTGTCGCCTTTCTCGATGGCCTTTATGTCGTGCCGCATGAGGATGGCCGCGTTGCCATAGGCTCGACGAGCGAGAACCACTACGCCGATCCCGTGTCGACCGACGATCAGCTCGACGACATCGTGGTGCGGGCGAGGGCGCTGGTGCCGGCACTGCGCGATGCCCCGGTGATCGAACGCTGGGCGGGCCTTCGCCCCAAGGCGATCGGCCGCGACCCGATGATCGGTCCCGTACCGGGCCGGCCGAACGTTATCGCACTGACCGGCGGCTTCAAGATCTCGTTTGGCATGGCGCATAAGCTGGCCGCTGCGGCCCTCGATTACGCCCTCGGCAGGACACCCGCTGGTCTCCCGGCAAACTTCACGCTTGCTGGCCAGATCGAGCGGGAGATCGATGTACCGTCGAAGACTTTTCGGCCGTAACAATCACCACGATGTGCAAACAAAAAACGGATGAAGCGGAGCGATCCGCTTCATCCGCCAGTTGACCTTCGGTCGAGGCAGGCAGTCCGGTTGGCCCTGGGGTTCGGCAAAGGTAGAGAGATGTGCCGAGGGCTGCCGGATCTAGTATCTTTTCCGGGCTGACTGCACCTGCCCGGGAAATCAAGCGCCGACCGAAGTCATGTCAAAAGGATCAGGAGGCCTTCTTGGCCGGCGCCTTGGCAGCCGGCTTCTTCATCGCGTGCTTCACGTGCTTCTTCGGGCAGGGCTTCTTGTCCTTGGTCATGCAGGCGGCAGCCGGCTTCTTGGCCATCGTGGAAGCGTCGGCGGCCGGAGCCATGGCGACGGTGGACGCGAGAGCGAGCGAGAGCGCGACTGCGAGAGCGGAGAAGGTTTTCATGACTTTTTCCTTGCGTTGGGTTGTTGCTCTGAGGGAAAGACCGGCTGGCTACCCATGATCTTAAGCGCTTTTGCATAGGCTCTGAGCCCTTGGGCGCTCTTGCCCTTGGAACACAGCGACTGTGCCTTCTCGGCGAGGTCGTCGACGGATCTGGGAACAGGGGTCTTTGACTTATGCACGAGACCCGACAATTGCTTGTCGAGGATCATGCACCGCTTTTGCCCGATCGTTCCTGCGATCCCTGACGACGCGAAGAGGCACAAGACCAGGGCAATTCCGGTGACCTTACCGAACTTTGTGCCGACCACTGACATGGTTCCCGATCCGTTTGGCTCATCGCCCAGGAGCCGTTTTAATGGAAAATTGTCTCTTGCCGATTGCGCATTTTCAGAAATTTATTGCCGATTTGTTGCGAGATATGACAAAAACTTCCCGCGATGCAGCATGTCTTTCAAAAGTGGTCCCGGGTATCGGGATGATGATCTGCGCGGAAACAAAGAGACAAAAGCGCGTCCCGTCAATCCATAAATATGCGATGCCATAAATATGCGATGCGCTTCAGGCGGGATCATTAGGACGTGACTTCAAACGAAAACGGATGAAGCGGAGCGATCCGCTTCATCCGCCAGTCGACCATCGGTCGGGCAGGAAGTCCGGCTGGCCCTGGGGGTCGGCAAGGGTAGAGATGTGCCGAGGGCCGCCGGATCTCAAATCTTTCCCGGGCTAAACTGCACCTGCCCGGGAAAACGAGCTCCGACCGAAGTCATATCAAAGGAGCTTAGGAAGCCTTCTTGGCAACCGGCTTCTTGGCAGCCGGCTTCTTCTTGGCGTGATGCTTCTTCTTCACGACCGGCTTCTTGGCGGTCGTCGCGGCCGGCTTGGCAGCAGTGGTGGTGGTGGCGGCTTCAGCGACCGGAGCCATGGCAACGGCAGAGCCGAGAGCGAGCGAGACGGCGAGAGCGAGAGCAGAAATAGACTTCATGACTTGTTCCTTGCGTTGGTTTGTTGTTCAGAGGGAAAGACCGGTTGGCTACCCATGATCTTAAGCGCTTTGGCATAGGCCCTGAGCCCTTGGGCGGTTTTGCCCTTGGAGCACAGAGACTGCGCCTTTTCGGCGAGGTCGCTGACAGATCTGGGGACCGGGTTTTTGGCCTTGTGCACGAGACCCGACAATTGCTTGTCGAGGATCATGCACCGCTTTTGCCCGATCGTTCCCGCGATGCTGGACGACGCGACGAGGAACGAAATCAAAGCAGCGCCGATGACTTTGCCGAATTGTGTGCCGACGACTGACATGCGATCCTGATTCCGTTTGGCTCATCGCCCGGCAACTTTTCTAATCAGCGATTGTCTCGCCCCGATTGCCGGTTTTCGGAAATTTATTGCCGGTTTGTTGCACGATGTGTCAAACATTAGTCGTTGAAAATAAACGTGTTTCCAGTTTGCCACAGATGGGAAGAAACGGACGAGGCAAGACGAGCGCTCGTCCGTTTTTTGCTTGATGTAAGTGCCGAATCAAATCAGGCGCGCCTCTCAAGGTCATGCTCGCTGGCGAGTCTGGACTGGTGCCGAAGGGCAGCGACGAAAAAGCGGACAAAGCAGGCTTGCCTCCCTCATCCGCTTGGCTTCATATCTCCTCTCGTCAAACGGCGGGGAGAAATCAGTTCTGCAAGATCGTGCTTAAGCCTTCTTGGCGGTCAGCACGCTGCCCGTGGCCGCTGCGGTCTTCTTGGTGACGATCACCTTCTTCTTCACGACGTGGTGCTTCTTGACCACCACAACATGCTTCTTGACGACATGGTGCTTCTTCACCACGACGACATGCTTCCTGGCGACGTGATGCTTTACCACGACGACATGGTGCGGCTTGGCGGCATGGACATGCACGACGACGTGATGCGGCTTGACTGCGTGACGGTGCACGACGACGACATGGCGATGATGGACGACACGATGATGCCGGACTACATGATGATGCTTCTTGATCACCTTTTTCTTGACCACGACCGTGGTGGTGGTCGCCGGCTTCACGGTGGTGGTGGCGGCTTCGGCGACCGGGGCCATAGCGAGGGCCGTGCCGACGGCGAGCGATGCGGCGAGTGCGAGAGCAGAGAGGGTCTTCATGGCATGTTCCTTAGGGAGTGAGGTTGATCATAACGGAAGTGCGGCTCGGCTGCCCACCAGCGTCAGCGCCTTGGCGTAGGCGCGCAGCCCCTGGGCGGTCTTGCCCCGGGAGCAGAGACCTCGCGCCTTTTCGGCGAGTTCGCTGACGGTGAACGGAGTGGTCGTGTCGGCAGTGCGTGTGACACCCGACAATTGCCGGTCGAGGATCAGGCATCGCGTCTGGCCGATTGTGCCTGCCGTGCTGGAAGATGCGGCGAGCAGGGTGGCCAGGACGATGCCGATCGATGGGATTGAATATTTTCCGACGGTTGACATCTGTTCCGGGTTCCTTGGCTCATCGCCCGACAACCGTTTTAGAGCGATGTTGTCTCAGGCCGATTTCGGGTTTTCAGAATTTTGTTGCACTGATATTTCCATTTGTAACCGGCTGACGGGCTATGGAATCGCTGGCCAGTGTCGAAACGCTTGCATTTGCCGGCTCAGTCAGTTTACTTCGCCAAAAACACGGATTGAGATTATGTCGGGTGCATCCCCCAGACTGCTGATCGTCGACGACGACCAGGAGATCTGTTCGTTGATCACGCTCTATTTCCAGAAGCACGGCTTCGAAGTCATCACTGCGTACTCTGCGGCGCAGATGCATCGCGAACTCGCCCGCGAAGAGATCGACCTGGTGCTGCTGGATATCATGCTGCCTGATGCGAGCGGGCTCGATCTTTGCCGCATGATCCGCCAGACCACTGCCATTCCGGTGATCATGCTCACAGCCGTCAGCGACCTCGCCGACCGCGTCGCGGGCCTGGAAATCGGCGCCGATGACTATGTGGCAAAGCCTTTCGAGCCACGCGAACTTCTGGCGCGCGTGCGCGCGGTGATCCGCAGGCACCAGCAGGCCCAGCCCACGGAGGCGCAGCGCGCGGCCGAGACTTATAAGCTCGACGGCTGGACGCTCGATGTCGACCGCCGCCGCTTCGCTAGCCCCGACGACGTGCTGATCAGTCTTACCTATGCCGAATTCGAGCTGCTCACCATTCTCGTGCGCAATGCCAATCGGCCGCTATCGCGCGCCCACATCCTCGAACTGGTCTCCGGCATCGGCTCCGATGTCTATGACCGCAGCGTCGACGTGCTCGTCAGCCGCCTGAGGAAGAAGCTGGAAAACGCCAATTGCTCGCTCAACATCGCCAGCATCCGCAATGTCGGCTATGCACTGCAGGCGCCGGTCGAACGTCGTTGACGCGATCGGCGGCGTTGAGGGCATAAGCCGACACATTTGCAGAACGGACAAGACATGGGTAACCCCGCGCGCTTCCTGCCCCGATCCTTTGCCGCCTGGGCACTGATCATCGTTGTTGCCGCGGTCATCGCACTCGAAGTCGTCACCCTGCTGATCGCCACCTATTCGGTCGAGGACAATCTGCGCACGGCCGATCTCTTCCGCCTCGCCGAGCGGATTTCCGGCGTTGCACGCGCCGTCTCCAGCCAGCCGACCGACAAGCGCCGTGAACTGATCGGCGGCTTCCAGTCCGCCTTTCTGGCGGTGACCATCGACGATGCTCCGGCCGTCGCCAACATCATCGCCGATGACGACGAGATGGCCGAGCTTGAGGACATCCTCACCGCCAAGCTCGCCACCAACGGCGTCACCGATCTTCGCATCGCCGAATATGACAACAACAAGCTGTCGCAGGGACAGGGCCTGGTGCTGCACGGTGAAAGCGGCGATGAGGGCATCGAAGCCGATCTCGCCCGCGAGGCGCAAAGTTTTGGCGCGTCAGGCTATTTCACTGCGTCGATGAAGATGGCCGACGCCGACTGGATCAATTTCATCATCCGCAAGTCGCCGCGTACGACGCCGCTGACCACGGACAACCTTTATATCTATGCGCTGGTCGCCGCGGTGCCGCTGATCATCTGCTTCTGGGCGGTGCGCCAGCTCGTCTGGCCCTACAGGCGCCTCGAACGGGCAGTACGGCAACTGGGTGAGGACTTGCATGCGCCGCCGATCCTCGAACGCGGCGACTACGAAGTCCGCTCGGTCATCCGCGCCATCAACGCCATGCAGGGGCGGCTGAAAGACTATATTTCAGAGCGTGAGCACTTGGCCGCAGCCCTTGCCCACGATCTTAGGACGCCGCTCACCCGCATGAAAATCCGCCTGGAACTGGCCAAAAGCGAGCCGGTGCAGCTCCTGCAATCGGATATCCGCGAGATCGAGCATATCGTCAATTCGGTCCTCGAATTTTCCCGCGCCGAAAGTGCGACGGCGCCCCGTGACAAGGTCGATCTCGCCTCGCTCGTCCTGGACATCTGCGACAATTATCCCGAAGCGACATTCACCGCGCAGCCCGCCGGACGCATGCGCGCGGTCGTCCGGGCCAACACCACCTTCCTCAACCGCGCCGTCACCAACCTGGTGGAAAACGCCATTCGCCACGCCGGTGTTGCCCGCGTCTCGATCGCCTCGGCTGATGGCTGGGTGAAAATCACTGTCGATGACGACGGCAGGGGTATCCCGCCGCAGGAACTCGAAAACGTCGTCAAGCCGTTCTACCGGGTGGAATCCTCCCGCAACAAGGACACCGGCGGCACCGGCCTCGGCCTCGCCATCACCGATAGCGTCGCCCGCAGCCACGGCGGCCAGTTGGAACTGGCCAACCGGCCGGAAGGGGGATTGCGGGCGGAAATTACGCTGCCGCTGGCGGAAGGGTGAGGGGGCGCCTGCTTCAAAACTGGAAGTCAGACGCATTGAGATCCTTCACTGTAATCCCCTCGAGGAAGATGTTGTTATGGCCGAACCAGACTACGAGATAGCCGTCATATTGAACGGTGTGATGCATCATCAGATCGCTGAAGTTTCTCACTGATTTGACGGCCGAAAGATCAATGACATCGTGAGAGGGGCCTTTGGCGGTGAAATCATCGATCCCCGTTTGCCCGCGTATCTCTGTGAAGACGAAGGTATCTTTGCCTTCGCCGCCGTCCATGCCGTCAGTGCCAGCAGTGCCGATCAGCACGTCGTCACCGCTGCCACCGGAGAGGAGATCATCTGACGCTCCCCCCATCAGCCAATCATCACCGCTGCCGCCCAAGGCAGTATTGTATTCCGGAAACCCGCTATCGAGATGTTTGCCCAATATGACAGTATCATTGCCGTTGCTGGCATCGACGAACCAGAGGCCGTTCGAAGCGCTGAGATCGATGTGATCGGTGGCCACGGAGCCATGCAGTGTCGCCGTGCTGGACAGATCGTCTTTCACCTTCTTCCAAGTGAAATCACCACCGTGCGAAAAATTTATCTCATGACCGGCGGCATCATGCACTCCGGCGAATGAGTCCAGTAGTTTAGGATCGATGGTCAAAGTTCCCTGGAGATATAGCTGCTCGACGCTGTTGATCTTCGAATCTGAAGCAACGTCGCCGCTGGCATAGAGACGGTCTTCGCCTGTGCCGCCGTTGAGCGACCAACGTCCGTGTACGCCATAGAAATTCTCGACGAAACTGTCATCGCCCGCGCCGCCCTCGGCAGTACCTTTGCCTGCGCCTAGAGTGATCACATCATTGCCGTCGTCGCCATAGAACCGGTCGTGTCCGGCCTCGGTGACCACCAGTCGGTCATTGCCCTCACCGCCGTGAATCGTATTGCTGCCGTGGTTGTCGAACAGGTAATCATTGCCACCTGCGCCGTTGACGATATCGTCACCAGCCCCGCCCGTGATCGAGTCGTTTGCCGACCCGCCAGTAAGTGTGTCGTTTCCGGCCTGCCCGCTGAGGTAGTCCCCGCGTTGCGAGCCGACCATCACGTCATCACCTCCTCCGCCGGAAATRGTGAACCGTGTGGCTGTATTTGAGACGTCGAAGTGATCGTCGAAAGCGGTGCCGACCAGGTCTATGTGGCTGCCGGCAAAATTGACGTCGTCGATCGTGGCTGGACGCTTAAACGAAAGGATGCTGAGGCTGACTATCGAATCGAATTGCGTCAGGTCCAGATCGCCGATCTTCGCGTTGTTGGCGATATAGAGCTTTTCGATGCCGGTGATGGCAAGGCCGTCGGATGCCAGAACCTTGCCGACCGCCTTCAGCGTGTCTTCTCCATCGCCTCCGTCGATCACGTCCTTGCCGTACTCGTAGGTAATGAGGTCGTCGCCGGCTCCGCCGCTCAACGTGTCGTTTCCAACCGAGTCCGTGATGTCATCATTGCCATCTTCGCCGAAAAGCTGGGCGCCATAAACCTTGGATATCGTTATCTTCCCGTTATAGTCCCCCCAAAGCGTATCGCTGCCACCGCCCGCGTCGATCACGTTGTATATTAACCTGTCACCGCCGGACGATTCTCCGACTTCGACACTGAGTCGGTTCTTGTGGTTGTTACCTTGAACGACCAGGCCCGTTATATCGGTCATGTCGGTATTTGCCCTTCTTCACTTGGTCTTCGAGATCGAGTTGTTTTGGTTCTGCGCGCGTCGCGATGTTGCCTGCTGGACGCTCTCCGGTTGGGGCGCTCTACGATTTTACATTGCCGTTTTTATCCTGTTGCCTTCAAGCTTACGCAAGCTGACCGAGATCGAGGCCGGTATGGCAGAACGCCACACCGGCGAACCATTGCGTCACGTACGGCCAGATATCGATAGCACCTATAGGTAGAAGATAGGTGCTGTCGCAGGGTCAGTGTCGAGGCCAGGCGCAGACCATGCCGCCGCCGACGCAGAGACAAGGTGCAGCGCTTGCGTGGACGTCAAAAAACGAAGTCGGATGCCTGGAGGTCTGCAGTCTTGACGTGGTTAATGGCGATCTCGCTGTGGCCAAAGGTGATGAACACCGCATGCACGCCATCGATCGTCTTGATGTGGTTGGACATCATGTCCTGGAAATTCTTGATCGTGGTGACGCGCGAGAAGTCGATCACATCGTGCCCCTGCCTGTCGAAATCGTAGATAATCGCCCCTCCTGTCGCGTTGGAGAAGACGAAGCTATCGTTTCCGTCGCCACCATACATGTAGTCCAGGCCATATGTGGCCACCAGGGTATCGTCGCCATCGTCACCGAAGAGATAGGCCTTGGCGCCATACGCGTAGAGAGTATCGTTATCCACGCCGCCGTGAACCGTCGCCAGGCCGCCGTATTCGCGGATCGTGTCGTCGCCGGTGCCGCCATTCAGCTTGTCCTGCGTGCCATTGCCCCATAATGCGTCATCGCCATTGCCGCCCTGCAGGGCCTCGATACCAATGCCGCCGACAAGTCTGTCGTTGCCGTCGCCACCATTCACGGACCAGTTGATGCGTGAAGCGCCCATATCGATATGGTCGTTCTCATCTGAACCGTAGAGGTCAATATACTGCTTGGCGTTCCCGGCTGGGTTCCAGTGGAAATCGGCGGCGGTTGAAAGATGGATCGAAAACAAATCTCCGCTGACGGATTGTATGTGCTCGAGCGCGGTGGCGGCAATGGTCAGTTTGAAATTGTTGTAGGGCGTCACCATCAGCGTTTCGACGCCGCCGATCTTGCATTGCGAAAGGTCGGCGTCACGGTCGATGTCGATTGTGTCGCGGCCATCGCCGCCCTGTATGAGAAGGTCTCCGGCATTTCCTTGGAGGACGAATCTGTCGTTTCCGCTACCGCCGTCCACGAGCGTTGATTTGTTTGCCGTCAGATCAATCGTGTCGTTGCCGGCATCTCCGGTCACGATGCCCGACTGTTGCTGGATGACAGTGATCCTGTCGTTGCCGTCGCCGCCATGGATCGTGTCCGTGCCTTTCTGTTCCCACATCCAATCGTCGCCGCCGCCGCCAAAAATAATGTCATTGCCGGCTTCACCACGAAGATCATCGTTCTGATCACCGCCTTGGATCGTGTCATCGCCCTTACCGGCAGAGATCCACAGCGGCACGCGTGACGACGACACATCGAAGAGATCGTCGGCGGAAGATCCGGTGAGATGCCAATGACGGCCTATGAAATCCAAGTCTTCGACGGTCGCCTGGTGCGTGAACACCATTTGGAAAACGTCGGCATTGGCTGCCTTATTGCGAAGGACGAAATGGGACAAATCGAGGTCGCCAACCGTGACGGTCTCAGCTGTGAAATCGATCTCTTCGATGCCTGTCGTGGAGAGCTTGGCGGCGGAAAGCGTCGCATAAGTATCGACGTCGAGGACATCGCGTCCGCTGCCGCCGTCGACGACCGCGTCTCCTCCCAAATAGTGAATCGTATCGTTTCCATCGCCGCCGGAAAGCGTGTCTTTCCCACCGGAGCCCAAGAGTGCGTCGTTGCCGTCCTCACCGAAAAGCTGCAAGCCGAACCGGGTTGCATAGGGCTCGAAGTCGCTCGTCTGGCCGCTCAGCCGATCGTTGCCGCCGCCGCCATAGATGACGTTGTAGACCGTGGCGGTCCCGTTTTGATTCCAGTCGATTTTCACGTTCAGCTCATCGTCATCGTCACCCCCCTGGATGACGAGACCGGTCGTGTTGGTCATCAGCGTCCCTCATGCGCATCCTGCAGTTCTGCATTGTAGCCTTTATCGCGTTGTATTTGCAGGCATACAAGCTGACGGACGGCGGGTGGTGTGCGATAGAATGCCGCAGGGTTGATCTCTGTCGAAGCATCGACTGCCAAGCATGGCAAACTCTCGACAAATACGTCTTCCGCTTTTAGTTTGCCGGAAAAGCGAAGGAAAAAGCATGCCCGACACTTCCTACCCCCGCGATCTCATCGGCTACGGCCGCAACATCCCCGATCCGAAATGGCCCGGCGGCGCGCATGTCGCGGTGCAGTTCGTGTTGAACTATGAGGAGGGCGGCGAGAGCTGCATTCTCGACGGCGATGCGGCCTCGGAAAACCTCCTGTCGGAGATCGTTGGGGCCGCGCCTTGGCCGGGCCAGCGCAATCTCAACATGGAGAGCATTTACGAATATGGCTCGCGCGCCGGCTTCTGGCGGCTGCATCGCATGTTCACCTCGATGAACGTGCCGGTCACCGTCTATGGCGTGACGCTTGCCATGGCCCGCAATCCGGATGCGGTGGCAGCGATGAACGAGGCCGGCTGGGAGATTGCCAGCCACGGCTACAGGTGGCTGGAATACAAGGATTTTTCCGAAGAGGCCGAGCGGCGGCACATCCTCGATGCGGTGCGGCTGCACACTGAGGTGGCCGGCGAGCGGCCTTATGGCATGTATCAGGGCAAGCCCTCGGTCAACACGTTGAGGCTTGTCATGGAGGAGGGCGGTTTCCTCTATTCCTCCGACAACTATTCCGACGACCTGCCCTTCTGGGTCCCCGACCTCGGCGGCAAGCCGTTCCTGATCATTCCCTATACGCTCGAAACCAATGACATGCGCTTCGCCACGCCCCAGGGGTTCAATTCCGGCGACCAGTTCTTCGCCTACCTCAAGGATGCCTTCGACACGCTCTATGAGGAGGGGCGACAAGGTTCGCCGAAGATGATGTCGATCGGCCTGCATTGCCGCCTCGTCGGCCGGCCCGGCCGTGCCGCGAGCCTGCGCCGCTTCATCGATTATGTCTTGAAGCACGATCGCGTCTGGATCCCAAGGCGCATCGACATCGCCCGCCATTGGCACGAGCATCATAAGCCGGCCTGAGGAGAGCACCTCCGCCACCGCGGAACCGGCCTTCAGCGTCGGCGGCGCGCCTGAGAATTGCGTCGCAACTTGCGGGTTCTCCGAATTGGACAGGGCTGGGCAGCTTCCGAAAACATGCTGGGAATGGAGGATGTCCATCCGGCGCTCAAAGCGGCGACCTCTCCCGCCGACTGCCCCATTCCCGGGCTTCATTCCAGCACATATGTTCTTTTTTCTTCCACCCCGAAGAAAAGCCGAGGGTCGAACGTCCTGTGTTCAAGTCGCGGTTTTGGGTTAACCTTGACTTAATCACGACTTCTGAGCGATGCTCTTTCGGACAGGCGCCTGCAACCAATACAACGGGCAACCGTAGAGCATTCCCGAAAATCAACGATATCCGGCGTCCTTACATGGGAGATAAGATCAATGGCCAAAATCGTCATCAGCGACCTGCTCGGTGAACTCGGCAACCCGGCGGACTTTTACGATTCTTCGAAGCTGTTTCCTGACAAGGCCACCATGTCGGATAAGGCGGTCTACACCGACGAAACCAGCAATGCCCACATCGTGCTCAACGGCACCGGTTTCGAATATACTGACGGCTGGATCACCGCCGGCACGATCACCAAGATCAATTTCGAAAACAGTGACAAGGCCTCGCTCATCAGCGTCACTCAAGGCACGTTCGATGCCGCCAAGATCATCGAGGCGCTGCATGACAAGGGTGTCGAAAAGGCTTTGCAGATCGCGCTTAGCAAGGCGGACACTTTCGTCGGCTCTGCAAACGGCGATGCGCTATACGGCTTTGGCGGTGCGGACAATATCAAGGGCAATGGCGGCAACGATATTCTGGCTGGCGGCAAGGGCGACGACATGCTCTATGGCGGCACCGGCTCTGATATCTTCGTCTTCAACAAGGGCGACGGTCACGACACGATCCGGGACTTCGATGCCGATGGCGGCGGCCTCAACCAGGATTATATCGACGCCAATTTCGCCGATGTCCTGAAGATCAAGCAGGTGGACCACAGTGTCGTTGAAATCGACTTCAAGGGCGGCGACGTGCTCACGCTTGAACACGCCACCAAGTCCCACATTACGCAGGCGGATTTCCAGACGGTGATGTAACGGCGGTTGGGCAAGCAAAGCGTCCGGGTACCCATCGGCCGCGGCTTTCAAACGAGATCGATGCGTCGTGCGTTGTCTTCTGACGACGCGGACAATGATGATTGAGAAGATGGCCGAGCATATATCCGGCAGCGCACAAAAGGGCGCTGCCGGCTTTCTGCGTTTGACCCTCTTGCCCTTCCTGCGGTGATCGCGCCGGCTTTTTGCCGTCCTGCGCGAATAAACCTCCAGTACCGACCGTCACAAGAATGCTTCGACAGACGTAAAGTGGTGACCGTGCCGGCTTTTCCGGATCAGCGCGGCCACCACTCTTTTTTCGTCGCGGCGGCGTTCTATCCTCGATGGGTCGTCGACGCTTTTTGAAGCCTTCACGGCGGGTCCTGCCCCGCTTTTCTTAATATTGAATGCGGATCGATCCGCATGGCCTCATTTCCAATAATGACGCCTCATCAGGAGACGCCAATGGCAAACAAGACCGGGGACGGCAACGACAACAACATCAGCGGCACGCGCGACGGCGACGAGATCTCGGGTCTGGGCGGTGGCGATCATCTTTACGGCTTGCAAGGCAACGACACGATTCATGGCGGCAATGGAGATGACGTGATCTCGGGCGACTGGGGCGACGACAAACTGTTCGGCGACGCAGGCGACGACATCATCTACGTGTCTTCCGGTAAGGACACGGTCGACGGCGGTGCCGGCAACAACTGCATCAGCTTCGCCTATGTCTTTCGGCCGATCACCTTTTCGCTGACGCAGCACACATTCCACTATACCGACCGCAACGGCGATAACACGCTCAACATCAAGAATATCGAAATCCTCAACGGCAGCGGTTACGACGACACGCTGATCGGCGACAACAAGCGCAATATGATCGGTGGCGGTCTCGGCGACGATGTGCTGAAGGGCCAGGATGGCGATGATTTTCTCATCGGCGGCGATGGCCACGAGACCATGATCGGCGGCGCCGGCAAGGACACGTTCCTGTTCAACACCAAGGCGACGGCTGAAAATTTCGACACCGTCAAGGATTTCAACGACACGGACGACCGGCTTGCCTTTAACGACGTGGATTTCAAAGGCATCAAGGGAACCGGTCCGGCGGACAGCTTTGGCGGTGCCGTGACGCATCATATGGTGGCTGGTGAATTCCAGGCCGGTGCCGGCCATGATGCCAAGACCGCTGCTGTCAGAATCCTCTACGATTCCGACAACGGCATCGTCTATTACGACGCCAATGGCAGCAAATCGGGTGGCCTGGAGGAGATCGCCGATATCGGCAAGCATCACCACCTGACAGCCGATAATTTCTTCCAGTATTAAGAAAACCGACGGAGGCGACGTGGTTCATAGCCGCCGTGGCAAGCGGGCTGCGGCGGCCTCCATTCAGCCAGCCAATCACTGCGTCAGCCTCGCGCCGCCCATCTGACTGCGGGTGGGAGACGCCTGCAGCGCATGGTCGGGAATCGATAGGCTTCAGGGCTGGCACCGCCGCTTGGCAGGGGCGGCCGCAACGATTATCGTTGCTGCTCGTGCTTCCTCGAGAAGCGAACCCGGGAGGCGATCATGGCAAAATTCACTTTTACCCCCTTGCTCGGCAAATTCGGCAGTCTCGCTGCGATCTATGATGAGCAAACACTGAAGCTCGACAAGGGAGGCTCCGGCACGCATGCGGAATATACGGACACGAATGGCGGCGAGCACATCGTTTTTTCGGGCACCGGCTTTCAGTATGGCAAGCACGGCTTCACCGGCACCATTCATTCCATATCCTTTGAAAACAGCGATGGCGAAGCGATGGTCACCGTCACCGACGGTGATTTCAGCGCCAAGTCGCTCACCAAGACCCTGACCGGCACCAATGGCGTCGAGATATTCCTCGACATGATCCATGCCGGCAACGACAAGATCACCGGATCGAGCACGAATGACTACCTGACCGGTGGCATGGGCGATGACACAATCGACGGCGGCAAAGGCAACGACCAGATCTACGGCGGCAAGGGCCATGACCACATGCATGGCGGCGCCGGTTCCGACCAGTTCCTTTTCTCGCCCGACAGCGACGTCGTCGACGATTTCGACGCCAATGGCGGTGGCAGCAAGCAGGATTACATTGTCGGCAACTTCAAGGATATTGATGTCGCCAAGTCAGATGACGGCGTGGTCCTGACCATGGCCGACGGCAGCACGATGACGCTGCTGCACGTCAAGGCGTCCGAGATCACATCCGCCGATTTTGTCATATGAGCGCAAAACAACAGCCCTTTCTGGCCGCATAAAGTCTGTGCGGAGTTCGCCAGATTTCAGATTGCGCGAGCGCGCCGGCTGGCGATTATTGCTGGAGGACTGGCCGGCCTTAAACGGGCCGAGCGGCGACGAAAGCTGTTCGGCTTCACTTGACCAATGCGGCCGAGGCGTTGATCGGGGTCTTGATCCATGTTGGCACCCGTTGCTGCAGCTCGCAACCGCGGGCCTTGCCAGCTGAATCGCCACAGCCTCACAGAGGCCTGTTGAGGGGTCTCAATTCACCTCGACTTTTGCCGGATGCGGCGCTAATTCTCATTCTGTTTCCCCCCGCGTTTTGGGCAAGATTCGTCGCGTTTTCGAAAAATCTGGAGACCGGCCATGAATGAGATGGATT
The DNA here is from genome assembly GCF_056403555.1 of Rhizobium sp. P2_G2. Lineage (NCBI taxonomy): Bacteria > Pseudomonadati > Pseudomonadota > Alphaproteobacteria > Hyphomicrobiales > Rhizobiaceae > Rhizobium > Rhizobium sp. P2_G2. The sequence goes on along the minus strand of NZ_JBFUFF010000019.1, from coordinate 32,956 downwards.
TCATCGCACGCTTCGGCGGCGTCTTTGAGCATTCCGCCTGGATCGCACAGCGTGCTTACGAAGCGCATGAACTGCCGCGGCATCTGTCGGCGGAATCGCTGCACCATATCCTGTCGGGTGCTTTTCGCGCCGCATCCGAAGAGGAGCGGTTGATGGTGCTGCGCGCCCATCCTGATCTCGCGGGCAAGCTGGCGGTGGCGGGTGAACTGACTGTGGACAGTCGCAAGGAGCAGGCGGGCGCCGGTCTCGATCGGCTGACCGAAACCGAGTTCGAGCGCTTCACCGATCTCAACACCCGCTACCAGGCGAAGTTCGGCTTCCCCTTCATCATCGCCGTCAAGGGTTTGAAGAAAGACGAGATTCTGCACGCCTTCGAGAACCGCATCCACAATAGCCGCCATGTCGAATTCGACACAGCCTGCAAGGAGGTGGAGAAGATCGCGGCTCTCAGGCTCAATGCCATGAGTTTTGGCGAGTGAGAAATGGGTGGTCCGTAGCCGGTAGCGAATAGTTAGAGGCGAACGATTGGTGGAGAATGGTTGTTTATTTCATTCGTGGTCGCATTCTACTGACTACTGACTACTGACTACTGACCTTCGCCATTCGCTACCATCCCACGCCCGGAGTCCGATGTTTCTCACCAGCGCCGACATGGTTGACCTCATTGGCTTTCGCCATGAACTCCATCGTTTCCCGGAAATATCGGGTGAGGAGGCGGAGACGGCGAGGCGGGTCGCCGCCTTTCTTGCGCCGATGCGACCTGACAAAGTGCTGACCGGCCTGGGCGGCCATGGCGTCGCGGCCGTTTTCGCCGGCGAGGGGCAGGGGCCGACCTTGCTCTTCCGCTCCGAGATCGACGCGCTGCCGATCCTGGAATTGACCGATGTCCCCTACAAGTCCGAGATATCAGGCAAGGGCCATCTTTGCGGCCATGACGGTCATTCGACCATCCTCGCCGCACTTGGCCGCGGCCTGTCGCGCGAGCGCCCGAAGCGCGGCCGTGTGGTGCTGATGTTCCAACCGGCCGAAGAGAACGGCGCCGGTGCGGCGGCGGTGATTGCCGATCCGCGCTTTGCCGAGATCCGGCCGGACCTATCGTTTTCGCTGCACAATATGCCGGGCATGCCGCTTGGACATGCGGCGCTTATGGCAGGCGTGGTGAACTGTGCCTCGAGAGGCATGAGGATCGCGCTCACCGGCAGGACCGCGCATGCCAGGGTGTTTCGCCGATGGCTGCGGTCGCCTCACTGATGCCGGCACTGACTGCGCTCGCCAACAGTGAGCTGCCGGATCCGGATTTCGCTCTTGTTACCGTCACCCATGCGGCCATGGGCGAGCCGGCTTTCGGCATCGCACCGGGTTATGCCGAAGTCTGGGCAACACTTCGAACACTGCGCGACGAGCGCATGGACGCGCTCTGCGCTGCAGCCGAAACCCTGGCGCGCGAGGCCGTAGAGCGCAGCGGGCTTGCGCTGTCAGTCTCCTATGACGACATCTTCCTGCATTGCGAGAACGCGCCTGTTGCCGTCGATCATCTCGTACGCGCGCTCGACGCCGAGGGCGTCAGCCACGACGCGCGCGGGCTGCCGCTTCGTGCTTCCGAGGATTTTGGCCGCTTCGGCCATGGTGCGCCATCGGCAATGTTCTTCCTCGGCGCCGGCGAGCGCACACCGGGCCTGCACAATCCGGATTATGATTTCCCCGATGCGCTGATCGATATCGGCGCCCGCGTGTTCATGCGGCTTGCGCGGAGCATTCTTGGCTAGAACTGGAGGGCTTGGCTGTTGTTGAGGAGCGGCCGAATTTCGCGCATGGTCGATTGGCTGGTGGGTCGAATCACCGGTAACGGAGAGCGACATGACGACCTACGATATCCCGAGCGGTGACAGCGAATACGATATTCAGGATTCATTCTCAAAATACATTCTTGCAGCCCAAGACGCGATCTCGGTGTCGGCGGGTCATGCGATATTCGTCGACACAGGCAATATCAACGACCAGGTCATCATCAAGGGCCAGGCCGTCGCTTCGAACAACGACGAGGTTGCCTTCGTCTCCAATGCCACGGGGACCACTTTGACGATCGCTGCCATGGGCTCGATCCGTGGTCCGGACGTGGACAGCGTGCAGATGAACGGTGTCGGCAGTGCCGTCATCAATCAGGGAATGATCGAGGGTGGTGTCGTCTTCAGCGGCGACAATAGCAATGTCATCAACACCGGCGCGATCGTCTCGACCACGAGTTCCGCACTGTCTCTGTCTGCTAACGGCATCACCGCCGAAAACGCCGGCTTGCTTTACGGCGGTGATGGTATTTACAATTTCGGCGACCACAACATCGTCAAGCTCGACAAGACCAGTTTCATCAGCGCTGCCGTCGGGATTTACGACAAGGCAGGCATCGACCTTCATATCGTTAATGCCGGTCGCATAACGGCCTCTGTTGCGATCCAGGCCCATGATAGCGTGACGATCGTCAACACCGGCGTCATCGAAGGCGTGATCAACCTCAGCAGCGATGCCGACCGGTTCGACGATCGTGGCGGCAAGATCGATGGGACTGTCCTCGGCGGCAACGGCGATGATGTGTTGATTACAGACAAGGCTACCGACATCCTTTCCGAAAAGGTGAATCAGGGCACGGATACGGTCAAGGCATCCGTGACTTACACTTTATCCGCAAATGTCGAGGATCTTATCCTTTTCGGCAAAACCGACATCGATGGCACCGGCAACAAGCTCGACAATGTGATAACCGGCAATTCCGCAGCCAATACGCTCTCGGGCGGTAGCGGCTCCGACACGCTCGACGGCGCGGGTGGCAATGACACGCTCGTCGGCGGCTCCGGCGCAGATGTGTTCGTCTTTGAGACGCATGGCGGTCACGATGTGATCACCAAATTTGTCGATGGCGACGTGCTGAATTTCTCCCGTTGGGACGATATCCAAAGTTGGCACGAGCTCATCCATGGCGGCCATCTCAGTGAAGATGATGGCAACCTCATCATCCACGCCGGCAGCGATTCTCTGACGTTGATAGGCATGACTGAGGCCGACCTCACCAAGGCGGATGTCAGCTTCCACGCATTGTCTTGATCGACAGCGGCAGGAGGAGTGGGTAGCCGGTGTACAGCCGGAGATGCATTGCGTCCCCGTTTGCATTACGCTAACCGGGTCTCAACTGGCAATTCATCCGGATGAGCTATGACACAAGCCCTTTCCATCACGCCGCTGACCAAGGCGGCTTTTGCACCGTTCGGCCAGGTGGTCGAACGAGATCCCACGACGCTGCAGATGATCAATTCGGGCACGACCGAGCGCTACCACGCGCTTGGCAATGTCGAAGTCCTGGGAACAGACGCGCGGGCGATCATCAGCTTGTTCCGCGGACAGGCCCGCACCTTTCCCTACAAGGTCGATATGATGGAGCGGCATCCCTACGGCAGCCAGAGTTTTCATCCGCTTGACCGTCATCCCTGGCTGGTCATCGTTGCCGAAGATCGCGGCGGTCAACCGGGCACGCCTGTTGTTTTCCTTGCAAGCGGTGACCAGGGCATCAACTACCGAGCGAATACATGGCACCATCCGTTGATGGCTCTTGGTGAAACGCGCGATTTTCTCGTTGTAGATCGCCTCGGAGAAGAGCATAATCTTGAAAAATACTTCTATTCCGTGCCGTTTATCATTTCGGAGGTCGCACTATGACTGGCCTTACGACGCATGTCCTTGATACGGCCTTGGGCATACCTGCCAAGGGCATCATGATCGATATTTTTCGCATCCAGGAAGAAGTTCGCGAGTATTTGCGCACCGTGCGCACCAATGCCGACGGTCGCGTCGACGGCGGACCGATCCTGTCCGGTGAGACTTTTCGCAAAGGCACCTACGAAATGGTGTTCCATACCGGTGCCTATCTGAAGTTTACCGGCCAGAAACTGCCGGACGTGCTGTTCTTGGACATCATCCCCATCCGCTTCGGCATCTCAGACCCGAACCTGCACTATCACGTGCCGCTGCTGTTTTCGCCTTTCGGCTATTCGACCTATCGCGGCAGCTGACGCGGAAGGCGGTCCCCGCCGGTTCTCAAGACGGCCTCGATCGTTGGTGCGTGCTGACAGTGCATGGCGCCCGTCAGCGGGGCCGGCTCGGCGATCCCCGGCGTCTATATCTTTTGCTACACAGTCACCCGGGTAACAGGCGTGGTTTAGCCGCAGCCATAAGGTTTGCATCGGGGACGTTAAGGTCCTCATCAGTTTGAACCGCGCTCATCTCTGTGTGGCAACCGCCACACACATATGAGGCGCTCAGCGAGGAGACGACCATGGCTGCCATCGAAATTCCCTCCGGCAATACCCAATATCTGATCGACGACGACGACAAGACCTATGTGCTCCAGGCCGATGCCACACGCACGGCGGACGGCGTCGATTCTGCGATTGCCGTAAGCGACACATCCGCCGGCGACACCCTCAACCTGAAAGGCGATGTCGAGCAAACTGACCAGGCGACCTGGGCAGTCCAGGTGAGCGGCACGGATATGATCGTCAACATTGCCAAGAGCGGCACGATCCTCGGCAATGGCGGCATCGAATTTAGCGGCGACAATGCCATCCTCACGAATGCCGGCCACATCACTGCCACCGACGCATCCGGTGACGCCATCTACTACGCGGGCCTCAATACCTCGATCACCAATACCGGCACTGTGATTGCTTCGTCGGTGAATGGGGCGGCGATCTATGCCGCCGGCGTCAATTCCACCATTGAGAATGATGGTAAGCTTCAAGGAGCCTACGGCATCCAGGTCGCCGACGTCCGCACGACGATCAACCTTGACACACACAGCAACATCATCGGCAAGACGGCGGCGATCTTCTCCGAAAACACTGAGGCGACCGACAAGATCAACATCACCAATCACGGCCACATCACAGGCCAGGGGAAGGCCTTTGCGATCGAGCTCGGGGATTCCGACGACAGCGTCGTCAACCAGGGCACGATTGCCGGCCGCATCAATATGGGCACCGGCAAGGACGTCTTCGATAATCGTGGCGGCACTGTCGATCACGCGATCGAAGGTGGCGCCGGCGACGACACGCTGATCACCGACAACGCGCATGTGAAGCTCAAGGAAAACGGCGGCAGTGAAGGGTTTGATACCGTCAAGTCGACCGTGACCTACACTCTGTCGGCCAATGTCGAACAACTGATCCTGCTCGGCAAGGCCGACATCGATGGCACCGGCACCAATGACGGCGATGATCTTTTCGGCAACAAGGGCAAGAACCACTTGTTCGGCCTTGACGGTGCCGATGAGCTCAGCGGTGGCAAGGGCGACGACCTGCTCACCGGCGGCAAGAACGACGACACATTCGTCTTCAAGACCGGTTTCGGCCACGATACGATTACTGATTTCGATCAGAACGGCGACCACGACAAGATCGACCTGACCCACTGGGGCACCATCAACAACTTTCAGGAAGTCAAGCAGCATTGGTCAAACGACCACGGCAACGTGGTGATCACGCTCGGCAATGACCAGTTGATCATCCAGAATACGTCCACGCATGATCTGAGCCAGAACGACTTCATCTTCCCGGCCTGATGAACATGTGCGCAACAAACGGCTGCCGCCTGATCCGCGGCGGCTGTTTGCATGCCATCTTCGCAATCGCGCGCCGAGACTTCCACTTGCTGTGGAGCTTTTCGACAATCCGCGCTATCACCGACTTCATAATCGGCTCGCCACGAAGGCGAATGTCCGCGGGGCCGATCTCATCTTTCTCCTGACGAGGAACACAGTTGAAATTCGCCGCTATCGCCGACATCCATGGCAACGCCCTGGCGCTTGAAGCCGTCCTGGCCGACATCGATGCCCAGGACATCGGCGATGTCGTCAATCTCGGCGACAGCCTGTCGGGTCCGCTCGAGGCAGGCCGCACGGCCGATCTCCTGATGGCATTCGACTTCCCGACTGTGCGAGGCAATCACGACCGCTATCTGATCGACCGGCCAAGAGCCGAGATGCACAGCTGGGAGACAGATGCCATCGACGATCTCCGGTCCACGCATTTCGACTGGCTGCGCAGCCTGCCGGCAAGCCGTGTCTGGAGGGATGAAGTCTATATGTGCCATGCCACTCCAACTGACGATAACCGCTACTGGCTGGAGGCTGTCTCCGCCGAAGGCCTCGTCCATGCGAAGCCGCTCGCCGAGATCGAGGCGCTCGCGGCCGGCATCGGCGAGCCGCTGATCCTGTGCGGCCATTCGCACCTGCAGCGCGTGGTGCAACTCTCGGATGGACGGATGATCGTCAATCCCGGGAGCGTCGGCTGCCCCGCCTATGACGACGATCAGCCCTTCTACCACAAAGTCGAAGCGGGCACGCCGCATGCCTCTTACGCGGTGATCGAAAAGGCGCGGGCGGGCTGGCATGTGTCACTTCGGTTGGTGCCTTATGATCATCAGGCTATGGCGCAGCTTGCGGCATCGCGCGGCCGCTACGACTGGGCACATGCGCTGTCAGCGGGCTGGATTTAGCGCGGCGAATTGCGGCTGCGTCGAACTGGCCAAGCACTGATTTCGTCTGTCGGACTGATATTCATATCCGCTAAGAATATTTGACGAAGCTCAAACGTGAAGAGCAGAGACGCACCGGCTCGGCCGGCTGTGCACCAGCAACCAATGCTGGAAACGGGGTTCCGGGGAGGCAATCATGGTGAGTGCTGCAACGAGCAAGCTGTGTTCAGGACATGAAYAGATGTCGGCTGCCGGCGGGGCGCTTATCCACCACCCACCCGGCTGAAGCCTTCCATTTCACCAGATTCGCTATGCGTTCCCCATCGGCTCTTTCGCGATAACCGCATGGTGTTCTCAAAGCCTCGCCGTCGCCTTTGATTTGACATTTGTCATTATTCGTCGCCGCGGCGGCATTTACTTCATTCAATCAGCATGAGGAGCAGCCTGATGGCAAACAAGACGATCAAGGGCTTTCACGACAGTAATATCGTCGTGAAGACAAGCCACACCGAACTAACTCTCGACGTGGGTGCCACGCTCATGTCCGGCAAGGTCGATCCTTCCGCGAGCCCTCCCGCCGCCACGCTCATGGAAGATATTACCAAGACCCCCATGCCGTCGCACAACACCTTCAACATCAACGGCGAAATCATCGGCTACGAGATCGGTCTTCTGGCCGGCGGAGCGCAAGATAAAATCACGATCGGAAAGACCGGTGAGATCGAGGCCGCGGTCGCGATCTATGCTGCCGGCGCCAAGACACAAATAGAAAATCGCGGTCATCTCATAACGACCGGGTTCGACTCGGGCGTGGGGACGATTATCTCGGCGGGAGACCATAGCCATGTGCAGAATGATGGCCTGATCGAAGGTCTCAGCGGGATCAGCACGACGGGTGACGGCGTCACCGTGGTCAACGGTGACAATGGCGTCATCCGGTCGTTGATCAGCGCGGTCAATATGCAGACCAACATGGGTGACACGTCCACGTTCGTCAACCACGGCACACTGGTGGTGACAGCCGTGAATATTGGTTCTGACACCTTCGCTTTCGCAAGTGGGGCCGGCAACGATGCCGTCACGAACGATGGCTCGATAACCGGAAACGTCAGCCTCGGCGACGGCGATGACAAACTTACCAACCCCGGAACGATCGATGGCTATGTCGACCTCGGCGATGGTACGAATGTCCTCGACAATCACGGCGGCACGATCACGGGTTCGATCATCGGCGGCACGGGCAATGACAAGATCGTCAACTCGGGCAAGATCATGGGGAACGTGGAACTCGGCGACGGCTCGAATGTCTTCGACAACCACCGTGGCACCATGACCGGCACTTCGATCATCGGCGGCATGGACGACGACAGGGTCGTCAACTCGGGCAAGATGACCAGCGATGTGGACCTCGGTGCCGGCAGTGACACGTTCGATGGCCGTGGTGGCCATATGACTGGCTCCATTATCGGCGGCGATGACAACGACACCCTAATCGCCGACAGTGCCAAGCTCGTCCTGAGCGAAGATAGCGGCGGCACCAGCGGCAATGACACTGTGAAGTCGACGGTGAGCTACACCCTGACTGCCAATGTCGAAAACCTTGTCCTGATCGGCAAGGCCAATATCAATGGCACCGGCATGGACACGGCTGCCGACATACTTGTCGGCAATGCCGGAAACAACACGCTCAAGGGTCTGGGCGGCTCCGACGACCTCAGCGGCGGTAAGGGAACCGATATGCTTTGGGGCGGCGGCGATGCCGACACCTTCCATTTCTCCACGAGCGATGGTCATGACACGCTCGCCGACTTCAGCCAGGCCGATAGTGACGTCATCGATCTCAGCCACTGGACCGGCATGACCAATCTCGCCGCCGTCACCAATCACGCCGTGGACCAGGGCAGCGACACACTCATCACGCTCGGCCAGGACACCCTGCTGATCAAGAACATCCATGAGGCGCAACTGACGGACGGGGACTTCGTCTATTCGGCTACTTGAGCCGCCGTCCAACGTGCAACGAATTTTCGGAGATTATCCATGACCAAAACCACAACGATCACCGGCTTCACCGCCAGTGTGCTCTTGATGCTCGATAGCGACAATGTCGTGAATGTCGAAAAAGGTGCTCACCTCATGGCGGGCGGCGATTTGAGCCTGCTCGGCGGCGGGGGCGGCAGCATTTTTGGAACCATTTTGGAAAATTTGAACGCCCCGGATTCCGTCCACGACAATGTTTACAATATCGACGGCCAGATTCTCGGTGTTCAGGCCGGTATCATCACGTCAGGCAAGGACGACAAAGTTTCGATCGGATCTACCGGCTCGGTCTACGGCTCCATCGGCATTGCCTCGTTGGGCACGGATACCGCAATCACCAACAATGGCAAGATCATTGCCTCCTTTACCAGCAGCAGCAGTGAAGCTGGCGGCATCCTGGTCGCAGGCGCCGGTTCGAAGGTCGTCAACAACGGCTTTGTGTCAGGCCTCGCCGGCATTCTGGGTGGCGGCGATGGAACTGAGATCGTCAATGGCGAGCATGGCGTGATCTATGGCGATCAGGTCGGTGTTTACATAACGGATATCACCAGTTCCGGGAGCGCTGACGTTAAGTTCGTCAACCATGGCCACCTGACGGGCTCGGCAGGGATCGCGCTTAGCGCGAGCAGTTTCGACGGAAACGTCTCCATCGTCAATGACGGCACGATGAAAGGCGCCGTCGCCTTGGGAGACGGTGATGACACATTCGACAATCGGGGCGGCACGCTGAACAAGCTCGGTATTGTCGGCGGCATGGGCGACGACACACTGATCGTCGACGATAGCAAGCATTTCCTCAAGGAAGAAGTGGGCGGAGGCACCGACACGGTCAAGTCCACCGTCAGCTACACGTTGAGTGCCAATGTCGAGCACCTCGTCCTGCTCGGCAAGGGCAATATCGACGGCACCGGCACTACGGACGCCAATGTCATCCAGGGAAATTCCGGCAACAACAAACTAACCGGATTGGCCGGTGCCGACGATCTTATCGGCGGCAAGGGCAACGATGTGCTCATCGGCGGCGCCGATAGCGACGTCTTCCATTTCGGCATCGGTGACGGCAGCGATACGATCAAGGATTTCACGCATATGGAAGATTCGATCGACGTGTCGAAATGGACCGGCATGAACAGCCTGGCAGATATCAAGTCGCATGCCGCTGACGGCGCCGACGGTGTGGTCATCACCAAGGGTGACGACAGCCTGACGCTGATCGGCATCCACAAGGCCGACCTCACGGTCGACGATTTCAATTTCGCCATCTGAGCCGCGACGGYGCAGTCCGCCGTCAGGCGGACATCGGCCGGCATCTCGCCGACCGGACGACATCCTCGGCGGATTGGACCTGACCGCCGGGGTGTCGTTTTCCAGTCGTGTGATCTGTTTCGAGAATTCGCCGGCTCCGACGGACAAGGTTAAATTGAAACATTATTTACCATAGTTAGACACTCGCCTGAAACGAATGACTGCCATATTGGCCTCATCGGAAGAGAGAATGGCTTCCCGCGAATAAACCCTTCGCACCAAACGTTGACATCGGCAGAATATAGGGCGCGGCACGTGGATTGCCGGGCGCTCGAGGATGACATCATGACCTTTGCACTCGGCCTGTTCGCGACACTGATTTCGGCAATGTTTATCGCCACTTTCGCCTCCTCGGTCATCGCTTCGAGCCGTGAGGCGCAGACCGACGAAGACAACCGCCGTTATCGCATCTTCTGAGATTTTTGCGCGCGGCCCGATCGCGCGCCACGGTTTATCCTCCCTAAGGCCTCCAGCCGGAGCCGGCAACGACATCCCTGCGTCGTTGCCGGCTTTTTCATATGTGACGGGCAGGACATTGTCTTGGCTCGCTGAAACGAGTATATACTCTTTAGCCAAAGGAGATATACAATGGCGCTCTATATCCGTGGCCCCGAGGTCGACCGGCTGGTTGCAGAGGTCCAGCGGCTTAGAAACACTCCGACCAAAACTGAAGCCGTGCGTAACGCGCTGAAGAAGGAAATCGCGGCGGCAAAAGCGGAAGTGCCGTTGATCGAGCGTGTCAAGGAACTGCACAAGCGGCTTGCAGCGCTCGGTCCGCGTGACCCGGGCTTCGATATGAAGAAGTTCAGCGATGAACTGAGCGGCGATATTTGATGTTTCTGGATGCCTCGATCATTGTCGCCATTTTGGGAAAAGAGACGGATTGGGAAGAGCAACTCGCAAAGGTACGAGCGGCAGAAACGCTCTATTTCAGCGCGGTCACGCGCTACGAGGCAACCCTGGCCCTTGCGCGCATTTATCAAATGGCAAAGGGCGGCAGAACCGATCCGCGCGCTATCATCGAGACGGAGTCCGCGTTTGACTCTTTCATCGAAGATATCGCCGCAGAGGAGATTGCTATTTCATCTGCGATCGGTCGAGGTGCGGTGGTGGCCGCTCAAATCTTCGGCAAAGTCGCAGGTCACAAGGCCGCCCTCAATCTCGGCGACTGCTTCTCCTACGCCGCCGCGAAATCCCTCGGCACCGGCTTGCTCTACAAGGGCAACGATTTCGTCTTCACCGATCTCGGCTGATCAGCGCCGCGCGATGCCACGCATATGGCCGAAGCTGGGCCGCTGCGCCGGGAGCGCGGGGGCAGGGCGGTTGGCATTGGCGGCGTCCTGCTCTGGCACCTTGCCCTGGGTGTAATCATCGGCGCGGATCCAGGCCGTCAACCGGTCGATGCAATCGTCGGCGTCCAGGCCGTGCCACAGCGCTTCGGCGCGTCCGACATTGCCGCTGGTCGCATCCAGATGCGGGTAGAACTGCTTGAGCACGAAAACGCCGTCCGGAGCCTCGATATCGAGCGCAATCAGCGCCGTGGCAAGCTGCAGGCCAGATATGTCGAGCAGGATGCGGTTCGACAACCACTGGCTGGAGCCGAGCATATTCGACAAGAGATAGGAGAAATCACGCACCTGGCGCAGCCGGGCGAAACGAATAAGCAAAGCGGAATGCATTTCCGCACGGGCTTCATTCCTGTCCTCTGCATGGGCAATGGTCTCGCGCTCGACCAGCGATCGGAGTTGCTGGCGGACATCCTCCTCGCGGTCTTTGGGCGGAGCGGGAGCGACGGGCAGAGCTTCTTCGATCGGTGCCCGTGTACCGGCATTGCCGTGATGCAGCGACACCAGTGCGTCGACCACCTTGACGCTGAGGTTTTCGCGTGCCGCAATCGCCCTTGCATGTGCGGGGCCTTGACGCCTGGCGATGGTGATCAGCGTCTCATCGTCGATCGCGGGCGACCGGGTGAGGAAGAGGGCAGCGATCTCGATCGGCTGGCTGCCGACGAACATAGCCACCGCCTGCGGCAGCACGGGCGAGCGCGCCAGCGCCGCCACCGCGTTGCGTCGCGCCTCCGGGCTCGAGGCCTTGTAGAGCGGTTCGAACAGCTCGGAAAACTGCCGGAGCTCGTGGCGGCCCGGTTGGCTCATACCCTCGTAGGACGACACTGTCGCCATCAGCACCACATCCTTTGTCCGCACCATGGACGGGCTTTCCAATTCTCGAAAACGATCAGACACGAGGCACCCGGAACACGCAAAACCGCTTGCCCTGAAAATTATAGGCAATCTCTTAAGATGGTGTTAACTATGACATGATCTGATCACAGAGCATAAGGGTGCGTTAATATTCGCAGTCCACCCTGTTTCATGCGTAACAGATAGCCCCTCTCACGCGTTGTATGGTCTGGGAGACGGCTGAGGAAAGGAGAAAGGCGCAATCCTCCTGAACCCTAGGGTTTCGGAAGCGCCTGCCGGAAACGGCAGGATGAGATTTTTCTCAAGTTCATCCGTCTCAATCCAGTTCAATGGAGATGAGAATGGCAGACGTAATTAGACTGGAAGAAAGGCTCGCCAAACTGCCCAAACGGCGCAACGAGCCATGCGAGGCCCGGATACTCCTGTTTACCGGCGTGCGTTATGAACGCTGGTCGGGTGCCGACGATCATCCGCAGAAGCGGTCGAGCGGCGGCAAGCGCAAGAAGAACTGAGCCCGCCTGACGAAGATCGGCTGCCTCCGCCGGCAGACCGTTTCGCGATCCGGTCCTCGCGGACCCCGGTACCTGCTAGCTTCGGGCCGGAAAGAGGATGATCGCAGTGCCCGCGAGGCACACGAGTGCACCGGCCATGTCGAAGCGGTCCGGCCGCTGACCCTCTACGATCCACAACCATAGAATTGACGCCGCGATATAGACGCCGCCATAGGCCGCATAGGCTCGTCCCGCAGCCCCGCTCGGGATCAACGTCAACAGCCAGGCAAACAGCGCCAGCGACACCACGCCCGGCGCCACCCACCACGGCGATTTGCCAAGTCTCAGCCAAGCCCAGAAACTGAAACAGCCGGCGATTTCGCAGAGCGCCGCAGCGCAATAGATCAGGTAAGCCACAGCCTTACGTTACACTCCCCGACAAAATTGCACAAACGTAGAATTTGTCGTAAACGCGTATGGACGCCGTTCTCCGATCCGGGCTAGGTTGCCGCAAAGACTTGAGAGACGGGAGAGTATCATGCAGAAATCCGAGATCGTCATCGCCGGCGACACGCCAGGCGTGGAGTGGCGCCTGCCGGTGTTGCGTTTCGTGGGCAAGGATTCCTCCGCGCCGAAGGTCTATATGCAGGCGGCACTGCACGCGTCGGAACTGCCGGGCGTCGTAGCGCTTCACTATGCCGTCCCGATGCTGGAAGAGGCAGAGCGCAGGGGCGAAATCCTCGGCGACATCACCATCGTGCCGAAGGCCAATCCGATCGGCGCGGCACAATATCTCTACGATGAACTGCAGGGCCGTTTCGAACAAGGCAGCCGTGTCAACTTCAATCGCGATTTCCCGCTCGTGCCGCTCGATGAATGCGCCGGCCTGACCGACAATCCGCATAGCCGCCTGGCCAGCGAAAACCTCAAACGCCACCTGCTGTCGATGGCCGTCCAGGCCGATCTTGTCCTCGACCTGCATTGCGACGATGAATCAGTGATTTATTCCTACCTGCACGAGCTCTACTGGTCGTCCTCGATGGACCTGGCCGAAAGCTTCGGCCTCGGCGCCGTCCTGCTCTCCGACGGCAACAGCGCCGCCTTCGAGGACGCGGTCACCTATGCCTGGCAGCATGGCACGCTCGGCGACCGCAAGAACTGGTACGATGGCCGCCTGTCGCTGACCATGGAATTCCGCGGCCTGCGCGACGTCTATCCCGAGATCGCGAAACGCGACGCCGAAGGCATCCTCTCCTTCCTCAAGCGTCGCAGCGTGGTCGCGGGAACGCCCTCGCGTAATGAACCCTTCATCGGAGCCGCCGCCGGCCTCGATTATGTGCAAATGGTCAATTCCCCGGTCTTCGGCGCGTTGCTGTTCGAGAAGGACGTCGGCGAATGGGTGAAGACCGGCGACCCGCTGGCCACTGTGGCGCCCGTACCGGGCGACCCGTCCAAGGATATCGTCGTCACCGCGCCTTGCGACGGCTATATTGTCACCCGCGTCCAGCACCGCTTCGTGCGCCCGACCGACAATCTGATGAAGATTGCCAGCCGGGAATTGTCGCATGCGGCGCGGAAGCCAGGCGGCGGGCTAGAGGTTTGAGCGATTGAAGGTCGCTTTGGCAGCATCCATCCCAGTCGTAATAGCCCGGAACAAACGCAATCAGGGCCTCGGGAGGCGTATTCGGCTCCTCCGCTTGGCGAGAAAGCTGTCGAGGCATTATCCCGTCATTGCGATAGTTCTAAAAAGCTCGAGGCGTAACTGATTTGCTACAAAGGATCATTGAGGATAAACTTCATCTATCCTGCGATGATCTGCCACGGAACCTTCGCCCGGTCCCGTGGTTACTCCCCGGGTCGTTCCTCACCTCCCCACAGGTATGGCGCGCCGGATAGACCCTACCGTCCGGCGGGCCTGGGGAGCGATCCACCAGGATTTGGTCGCCCTGGTTCCTGCCTACTCGTAGCTCTCGCAATCGGCATCGGAGAGGAAGTTCTCGACGTCCTCCTCGAAGCTCGGCGTCGGCGCCAGCGCGCGCAGCACGATATAGCCCTCCGGCCGCGGCATCTCGACCAGCACGCTCTCAGAGATCACGTCTGGATCGGACTTGCGAATGCCGGCGAGTTGCTGCGGCGAGGCGATGATCGCGTCGAGCTCGCCGCCGGCCGCCGAGCGGTCGTTCATGCTGAACACTTCATTGTTAGCTGAATCGTAGACGGTGAACGACCAGAGCGGCACGCCGCTACCGGCGGTCAGATGCACCGGCTTGTCCTCGACCGAAAACATGCAGGCCGCGACGCGCAGATAGGGATCGCCGTTGTTGAAGCCGGCGGCATCCTTCTTGGCGTCGAACAGCACGAAACGGTTCTGAGCATCCTCGTTCAACAGTCGGGTATAGGCGTCGAGCCCGGTAAAGGCGGGCAGCGACAGGATGATGATGATATGCAGCACCGCCGCACCGACGAGCCCCGTCAGGATCGCAAACAGCGCCATGCGGATCATGAGCAGCTCACTTTCCGGAGCGTCGGCATGTCGATTTCGAGCACGCCATTCGATCCGGCGGTCGGCGTGTCGAGCAGCGACAGCACCAGTCGGAAGGGGCGGCCACGCTTGACGGCCAGCCAATTGCCCGGCTGCGGCGAAGGCGAGATCACGACGCTGAACGTGCTGTCGGATCGCCGCAACACATTCCAGGCATTGAAGGCCGATGGCAGCTCCGGGCCGGGATCGAGCACCTCGTCGGCGGCATTGGCGGTGTAGAGCGTCCAGAAGCGGGCGAGCGGCGTCTGGCCGCGCATTTCATAGGTGCAATAGGACGATAGCGGCTTGCCGTCCTGGTCGGCGCCGGCATGGAAGATAAGCCCTTCGGCTGAGCCGAGCAGCAGCTTGCCGGCGCGGGCGCGATGCGATTTCGCATAAGGATCGGCATCCGGCATCTGCGCCTCGGGAAACGCCACCCAGGGCCCGAGCTTGATCGCGCCGAAACCCGCCGAGGCGTCGAGCATCTTGACGGTCGAGCCGATGCCGAGGCCGAAAGCAGTGATCAGCGCGAGCGCGACAAGAAAGGGCAGGCGGAACATCGATCGGGCAAGTAACCTCGTTGGTCTGTGCGACGAGGGTTAGCATTGATTTTCGGGCGGGGGAATGGCCGCGCAGGGTTTTGCAGCGATGAGTGTTCCGGCCGAGAATAGATCGCCGCACTTAGCCGTTCACATAGAGTTCAGCATCGTTACTTCATCGTGGCCGACAAACTTCATGAGCTTGCCATGATGGTGCTATCCGGTGGCATAACAATTCTGTAGCATGGTTCCAAAGCTGAAGATCCGTCGCGCCCCTGCCGGCGCCGGCCGGAACAGAGAGCGGGGAGTGCGGCATGACCAACATCAAATACGACACGCTGAATCAAGGCAAGGAATACAGGGATTTCCGCTTCGAGGTGATGTCGGATGTCTGGGGCGCGTCAAAGCAGCCCTACCTGAATTACTTGGACGACGCGACCATCGGCACATTTCTGGATTTGGTGTATTTCGGCAATGCCGATTTCAACGACTTCCGGGAGATCGTCTCGCAGATTGTCGACATCAGCAGCGACAGGACTTTGGTCACAGATCTCTGGGACGCGGTGAATCCGAGTATCCCCTATAGTTCCAACGCCGCATTGCGCCAGGCGCTGGACCAGGTCCTGGCCAATCACGAAGTCGGTGGCCATTTTGCATTTGCCTCGCTCGCGAAGATGCAGGCGGCGCTGGACGGGATGGACGCGACCGCTTTTTTCGAGAGCGAACTCACTGCCTCGGATGCCAACATCCCATATTCCGAAGAGCGGGCCGTCGTATTTTCACTGGCCTTCGAGAACATCGACGTCAGCAACATCGTGCAGGCCATGCTGGTCGACAACGACCGTTTCGAGGCATGGTACGACATCCGCTACCAAAGCAATGACGGCTCCGAATCAATCGGCGGCGGACAGGCCACGGCACAGCGCCGCTACATCCAGTCCGACCTGTTCGAGCTCTACAACGATCCGAAGCATGTCGGCTTCGACGAAGCCCGTGAGGTCGCGATCGACTACCAGGCGCATCGCGACGCCATCCAGTTCTACGAGCAGACCCATCCGCATGCGAGCAGCAACGCCAAGGCGGGCAACGCACTCGGCAGCGGCGATATCGCCGACGAACTGCAGCCGGCGATCCTCTCGCTCGAAAAGCATTTCAACCTCACGGCTGGGCATATCGAGGAGGTCCTCTATGTCATCCCCGAAGTGACGGAGCTGCATGGCGACGGCACCAGCTATGATGGCCACCAGAACGATGACGACATGCTGATCAGCGATTCCGCCGAGAATATTCTGTGGGGCGATCAGGGCGACGATCTGCTCGTCGGCAATGCCGGCAATGACACGCTTCACGGCGGCATCGGCAATGACCGCCTCTATGGCGGCAGCGACAACGATACGCTGTTCGGCGAGAGCGGCAATGACTGGCTCTTTGGCGGCCCGGGCCACAACAAGCTCGATGGCGGCACCGGCAACGACACGCTCGTCGCCGGCGACGATGGCGACAGCATTTTCGGCAGCGATGGCAATGACAAGATCACCGGCGGTGACGGGGCCGATACGCTGAACGGCGGCAATGACGACGACAAGATCAACGGCGGCGGCGGCAACGACACGCTCTACGGCGGCAACGGCAACGACAATCTCGACGGCGGCGCGGRCAATGACAAGCTGACGGGCGGCGCCGGCCACGACGTTCTGGCGGGCGGCACGGGCAACGACACGTATTACCTCGTCAGCGAAAAGCCCGATCCGTCGCCGGGCAGCGGGAGCCCGGCTGCCGGTGGCGGCACCGATCAGATCGTCGAGGCCGGGAACGGCGGCACCGATACGCTGGTCGTGGGCATGGCCGGCACGTTCAACGTCAAGAATGTCGAGAAGCTGCAGCTGACGGGCAATATCGCCGGCAACGTGTCGCTGACGCTCAATCAGTTCTCGAATTTCGACCTGACCAACAATGCCGACAAGATCACGATCACCGTCAACCACCTGAGCAAGCAGGCGATCGTGGTCGATACCGGCGGCGGCGCAGATACGGTGAGGATCGCCATTGCTCCCGGCGTCGACCCGTCGCAAGTGCTCGACCATAAGGGCATCACGGCGCGCTTCGACTTCGCCGACATTTCGGCGAGCGATACGATCGATCTCACCCCCATCGGCATCAAGCAGATCGTGACGAACGAACTGACCGTCGACAGCGACCATGGTTATTACCTGATGGCTCCCGACACCAAGATCCATGTGGTGGAAAACGGCCAGGAGGTCACGACCTATACCAACGACACCAATAGTTGGTTCGTTACCAAACTGGGTGACGAAACTCCCTATGGACCGGAATTCTTTGGCCACATCGTCAAGGGCAATTTCGACATCTGAGCATGTGCGCTACTGAGCGCAACAAAATTCTCAAGGCCTGACCCCCAGCCATATCATGTGCCGGGCGCCGGATTTGGCACGGGCGCGCACAGGCTTCTCCTCGACCGCGAAGCCGGCCTGCCTCAGCCTGCGAGTGAATGCCGGGTCGGGATGCGCCGACCACACCGCCAGCACGCCGCCGGGCGCGAGCGCCGCACGCGCCTCCGTTAGCCCCTTCAACGAATAGAGCCCGTCATTGCCCGGCCGGCTCAACCCGTCGGGGCCGTTGTCGACGTCAAGCAGGATGGCGTCATAAGCTTGCCGCGCAGCAGCGATCATCGCGGCGACATCGTCCTCGACGATTTTCACCCTGATATCGTCGAGCGAGCCACCATGCAGTTCCGCCATCGGCCCTTTGGCCCAGGCGACCACGGCCGGCACCAGTTCGGCCACGGTAATCTCCGTCGTCGGAACGGCGAGCGACAGCGCTGCCCTCAGTGTAAACCCCATGCCGAGCCCGCCGATCAGGATACGTTGCGTTGCCCTGCCAGCGATCTTTTCGATCGACAGCCCAGCGAGCGCCTCCTCCGAACCACTCAGCCGGCTGTTCATCAATTCGTTGCTGCCGAGCATGATCGACCATTCCCTGCCGCGCCGCTTGAGCCGCAATTCCTCGCCGCCAGGGATTTTCGCCGTGTCGATCTGGATCCAGGGCAACATGAAAACGCCTCCGATGTGGTCGGAGGCGTAGTTATTCGTTTCTCAATGAAAATGCCAGCGTCAGGCCACGCGGCCCCAGCCGAACGGGCCTTTCCGCCGCGGCGTCGAGATCACCCGCGCCGGCAGAAGCCGCATGATTTCGGCGGCGAATTCGCGGGCATTGGCCTGCGCCCGGTCGAGATTGGAGGTTTTCACCGGGTCCATGTCGTAGAGCGTCGTGCCGCTGTCGAACATTTCGCGGTAGGCGCCACGCTCGACGATCGGCGTGCCGAGCGTGTTGACGCCACGCTGGGCGAGCAGGCCTTTGACCTTGAGCAGCGAGTGGGTGGTGACCATTGGGTTGACGCGTGAGAGCAGCACCGAATGCGGGATCGCATAGCCGGTCTCGTCCTTGATCTGGGTGATCAGGTCGAGGATCTTGGCTGCACCCTTGGCGTCCATGCCCGCGCCCTGGACCGGGATCAGCACATGCGAGGAGAAGGCTAGGGCCGCCGCCGTCAACTGGTTGCGCTCGCCGGCGAGATCGATGATGAAATAGTCAGTCTGCGGGTTCATTTCCCGTATCTGGGTTTCGAGCGAGGCCGGTGTCACGCGCGTAACCAGTGAAATCGCACCGCGCGGCCTGGCCACATCATACCATTGGCTGAACCAACCCTGGGGATCGCTGTCGAACACCGTTACCTTGTAGCCGCATTGCGCCAGCTCGACCGCGAGCAGTGCGGCCGCCGTGGTCTTGCCCGCCCCGCCCTTGGTATTGGCAATCGTGATTACCGGCATGTAGTCCTAGTCCCCCCGTCTGGCGCCCGCCACGATGGCGGACAAAACTGCCTGCTTGTCAGAATAAGCTGCGACTGTTTCGCGGGGCTTGCGAGAAAAATTGTTGTTTTTCAATTCCCGTGTGGCCAAATCCGCACGCGATACATGAATTCGAATTCTTCGCGATATAATCGCAGCCGGTTCCAACTCTATCGTCCCCGGATGCATTGTCTCACCCAAACCATACAACGATAGTTTCACGGCTGATACTATTTTTGCGTTTGGAACATGCCGACATCTGATTCCCTTGTGGATCATATCTACGAGGCAGCCGTTATCCCCGACCTGTGGCGGGAGATTTGCATCGCGCTCGCCACGGAAGTTGATGTCTATTCAGTCGCAGTCTCCTCATTCAGCGTCGAAGCGACTCACCGCTGGGTGTCGACCCCCAATGTGCAGGAACTGTTCGAAGCCTTTTCGCACAGCGACGTCCGCTTCCAGAATGTCCGGCCAGCACGGTCGCTGGAAAAAGTGCCGGGCATGTTTTCGCGCGACACCGACATCATGAGCGCCGAGGAACTGGCTGCCGACCCAGTCTATAATGCCTTCCTCCATCCGAATGGCCTGAAATGGTCGGCAGGCTATGTGGTGCAGGAGTCGTCTGGCGGGGAGGTGAGGCATGTCGACATGCGGGCGCTCTCCGGCCTCTGCGATCTGACGCCGGCGGAAGCCAAACTCGCCCGATACCTCGCGAGCGGCGCCTCCGCGGAAGCGGCCGCCGAGGCGCTGGGGCTCTCGATCCAGACCATCCGGACATATCTCAAGCGTGTCATGGCAAAGACCGGCACACGCCGACAGGCCGAACTGGGGGTACTGCTCTCGGGCCTGAAAGGCTTTAGCCGCCTGCCGGTCGCCCGGCGCGGCGCTTCATAGGATGAAGTCGCCTTTCGCCAGCGCCACATGATTGGCAAGTTCGATGCTGAAATCCGCTTGCTTGTCGCCATCTGTGTCGCCGAGGACGAAGGTATGGCCGCCCTTGAAAACGTAGCGCAGTTCGCCGGCCGAACCGTCGAAGGCGTGTTGGCCGATAAAGTGGAATGCATCGTTGGTAACGTTCCCGGTCACGGCGTCCATGCCGTGGAGATCGATCTGGTCGTGTTGCTTGTGCGAGAAATCGGTGATCAGGTCCTCGCCGGACGCTGCCGTCGTGCTGTCGAGCGTGATATTGTAGATGAAATCGTCCGCGCCGCCACCACCGGTCAGCACGTCATGTCCCACCCCTCCGACGAATTGCTCCGTGCCCGCGCCGCCGATCAGGGTATCGTCACCGCCGAATCCATGCACCTGGCTGTCGATCGTGCCGCCGCGGCCATCATAGGTGTCGGCGGCGCCACCGAAGATGATGGCGCCTTCCATCGTGCCGCTGTTGCGGATCGTCACGCCGCTAGTTTCCATGAAGCCGTAGAAGGAGATCGAATTACCGCCAGTGATCCGTCCCTTATTGTTCAGCAAGAAGGCTTCCGGACCGGAAATTTCAAACGGATTGTTGGCCACGTCGATCGTACCGCGGTTGACCACCTCGGAAAGCCCTCCGGCCAACTGTGACTCGATGAAGATGCCCGCGTGACCGGCGATCGAGCCGCTGTTGGTGATCGTGGCGGCATTGCTCTCGACACGGATGCCGGCAGAAGCCTGCGAGTAAACCTCGCCCGTGGCACCGATCTCGATGCTTTCGTTGCCGTCGGTGTCGTGTTGCTGACTGATCCATAGCGTCGGGCCGTGAGCAATCACCTCACCATTGACCACGATCGACTGGTCGCTGCCATTCGCGGTCACGGCGCTGGTCGCGCCGATATCCTCGCTATTGGCGACCACAGCCCCTTGCGTCACATAGAGGCTGTCATAGTAACCGAGCTCATATAGGGTGACCTGCTGGATATGATTTCCGGTGGCGATCTGCAGTGCCATGAAGTTTTCCCTCGTTACATTCTTACGCCAATCCCCGGGCGCGATGCGCGGGCTGATGACGCGCGACAAGCTAGGTTTATTCGCCCGGAACGCAGGAGCGAAAGGCGGATGACATGGCACGGAGCCTTGTGCTGCGTCTAGCGGGCCCCCGGACCTGCTCTCGGTCTTCGCAAAATTTCGATCTCTTCTACGGTAGGGGTGAATAGTTACACTTGCTAATTTTCAAGTTCAATTGCCGGATTTAAACCTATTTTAAGGATAACGCCCGAATAATAGCCATGCTTACTATTCTGTAAATCCGAAATCTATCCCGGTAACCATCTGTATCTCGTAGGTTCCGTTTCATGGTTAGTATCATCACCAACAGGTCGGCGATTGCCGCGCTCAGTACGCTGCGCGGCATCGACCAGAACCTCACCTCCACCCAGTCGCGCATCGCAACCGGCTATCGCGTCAACACGGCCGCCGACAATGCCGCCTATTGGTCGATCGCCACGACGATGAAGTCCGACGACCAGGCCACCGGCGCCGTTCAGGATGCGCTCAATCTGGGTGCGGCCACCGTCGACGTCGCCTATACCGGCATGAACAATGCCATCCAGGTCATAGACAAGTTCAAGCAAAAACTGGTGGCGGCGCGCGAGCCCGGTGTCGACCGCGACAAGATCAATGCCGAGATGGTCGAACTGCGCAACCAGATCCGTTCGATCGCCGAAAGCGCCAATTTCAACGGCCAGAACTGGCTGCTGACCGCGGACGGCGCCAATGAGCCGGATCGCGAACTCGTCACCGGTTTCGTCCGCCACGGCGACGGCAGCGTGCAAGTGATGTCGCAGACCTACAGCACGCTCAACGATGGCGGCTTCGGCACGCCGAACCGGCTGATCGACGATACCAGCGCGGGCATGTATGGCATCCTGACACAGCCGGCGGCCGCAAGCGGCTGGGACGTATCGATCCCGAACTGGGTATTCATGCTCGGCAAGGATCCCTGGCCCTCGGGGCGTGAGATGGGCGTGTCGGCAACGACCACCAACCAGGAGATCGACACGATGATCACCGGCACCGAATTCATGCTGCAGCAGATGCAGTCGGCGGCTGCCCATCTCGGCTCTCTCGCCTCAGGCATCGACATGCAGGGCAAATTCCTGCAAGACCTCCGCGACGCCACCAGCCGCGGCATCGGTCGCCTGAAGGACGCCGACATGAACCAGGAGTCGACCAAGCTCAAGGCATTGCAGGTCCAAGAGCAACTCGGGGTTCAGGCGCTGTCGATCGCCAACGGCAATGCGGACAATGTGCTGGCCTTGTTCCGGTAGGTTTGAGCATCAAGGCGCGGGATCCGGACGACCCGCACGCCGCCGCCAGAACTCGATCGCGAGCTTCGCCATCCACGGAAAGACGGCGAGCAGTGCAAGCGAGGCCAGAAGCTCGGGCGACATGACATCGCTGACGCGTTGCAGTCGCGCCAACTGCGTGCCCGCATTCACATAGATGATTGCGAGCGGCAGCATGCCCAACTGGCTGACCCAGTAGAACGTCCTCGCTTTGATGGGCGCGAGCCCCATCAGCAGATTGATGAGAAAAAACGGAAAAACCGGAATAAGCCGGAGCGTGAACAGATAGAAGATCCCATCGCGCGCAACGCCGCGGTTGACGACTTCCAGCCGTTGACCGAAACGCGATTGCACGCTCTCACGGAAAAGATATCGCGACGCCAGGAAGGCGCCAGTCGCGGCAATACTCGACGAAAAGGAAACAAGGATAGTGCCCTCGACCACGCCGAATATCGCACCCGCCGCAATCGTCAGGATCGCGGCGAACGGCAGCGGCAGCACCGCGACGAGGGCGTAGCCCAGGAACAGGCCGAGCGCCACCTCGACCGGCGAACTTTCCTTCCATGCGGCAACCATGGCAAAATTCCGCTTCAGGTCATCGAGGTTGACGGCGCCATGCAGAAACACGGCAGCCAGCACGATCAGGACGATCGCCACAAGCGCCAGCAAACTTCTTCCTGTCATCGACGCTCCCTGGAGCCGCGGCCACGATTTTGCTTAAGCCTTTTGGCTGTCTTTGTGTCGAAATTCAATCCGACATATGGAAGTTCCTGGCTGGCGCGAAGCAGAACGATGGCCACCTCAATCGGCCGCTGCGGCCGTTTCGAGTCCACCCCCACCTGAAATTGGTCTACAGTTGCGCAAACGGTTGAGGCCGTGAGGCGTGCCGCCATCGATCGCGCGGGTTGACATGGGAGGGAGAGATGTCGGGAGATCCAGTGAATGTGCGCTACATAGTCGATGACGTCGAAGCCGCCGTCGCCTGGTACACGACTCATCTTGGATTTTCGCTCTTGTCGAGCTATGCACCAGCTTTTGCGGATGTGCAGCGGGGCGCGTTGAGGCTGCTGCTGAGCGGACCGGCGAGTTCGGCAGGTCGGCCGATGCCGGACGGCGAGCAGCCGCGACCCGGCGGCTGGAATCGCATTCATCTCATTGCCGAGGATCTGGCTGCTGAGGTGGAGCGGCTGCGCGCCGCTGGGGTGACGTTTCGCAATGATATCGTCAAGGGACCGGGCGGTTCGCAAATCCTGATTGTCGATCCCTCCGGCAATCTGGTCGAACTGTTCCAACCCGCCGGGCGGTGACTTCTGGCCTACCATGCAAAGCGGTCAGCGATCGAGGGACTGAGGCCGATGATCGTCTCCGCGTCGATACCGCGAGCGACAACCGCCAGGCCACGCCTCACTCCGCCTCGGCCATTTTCTCCGGCGGCTTGAGTGGCGTTGCCTGCTTCAGCCGTTCTCCGATTTCCTCCAATACCTTCGTCGAAGCGCCCGTCAGCATGCGCGGGCGGACGAAGGCCGGCTGCTGAGGGTTGTTCTTGGCCTCTTCCGCACGGCGCTTGGCCTCTTCGGCGGCAATCTTCGGGTCCTCGTCGGGACCCGGATTGGTGAAGCCGGGGAGGGGTTTTAGCGTAATGCCCTGGTGGGCGTAATCCATCAGCAGCTTGAAGGCCATGGCCGGCAGCGAGCCGCCCGTCATGTTGTTGGACGACGTATAATCGTCGTTGCCGAACCAGACAACGGCGGTGAAATTGCCGGTGAAGCCGCAGAACCACGCGTCGCGATAGGCTTGTGTCGTGCCTGTCTTGCCGCCGGTCAGCACGCCGTCGACGGCCGCCTTGCGCGCCGTGCCGACATAGGGCACGCGCGTCAGCATCTGCAGCATGTAGTTTTCCGCTTTCGAGGACAGGACCCGTTTCGGCGCCGGCTCGTCGCGGTTGAAATTATAGAGCACCTTGCCGTCGTAATCGGTGATCTCTTCGATGCCGTGGCGGCGCGACTGCACGCCGCCGGCCGGGAAGACGGCATAGGCCGTGGCCTGGTCCATGACGGTGACTTCAGATGTGCCGATCGGGATGGTCACGTCCTTGCGGATCGGCGTTTCGACGCCGAATTTCTTCGCTTCGGCGATGATGTCGTCGATCGGATGCGGCCCAAGCTTTTCCTTGGCGAGGCGCACCGGAATGGTGTTGATCGAATGCGCCAGCGCCGTCTTGATGTCGATACGGCCGGCATAGTGGTCGCCGTAATTATGCGGGCTCCAATTGCCCCAGGAGATCGGCGCGTCGACGATCGGCGTGTCGGGCGTCAGCCCTTCCTCCATCGCCAAGGAATAGGTGTAGATCTTGAAGGAGGAACCGGGCTGGCGTAGCGCCTTGGTGGCGCGGTTGAACTGGTTTTCGCCATAGTCGCGGCCACCGACGATGGCGCGCACGGCGCCGCCGTTTTCGATCGCCACCACCGCGCCCTGCTTGACGCGGAAGGTCTCGCCATATTGCCGGAGCGAGGTTTCGATCGCCTCTTCGGCGGCGCGCTGGATGCCCATGTCGACGGTGGTGTGCACGACGACGGTGTGGGTGGGAAAATGCCGCGCCTTGGCGATCCTCAGCGTCTCGTCATAGGCCCAGTCGAGGAAATAGTCCGGCGATTCCCTCTGGTTGCGGTCGACAACGGTGGCGGGGTGCCGGCGCGCCTCGATCACTTCGCCTTCGGTCATCAGCCCGCCCTGGACGAGGTTGGTCAGCACCTCGTTGGCGCGCGCCCGCGCCGCCGGCAGGTTGATATGGGGCGCGTATTTGGTCGGCGCCTTGAACAGGCCGGCAAGCATGGCCGATTCCGCCAGTGTCAGGTCGGGCACTTCCTTGCCGAAATAGAACCGCGCCGCCGCAGCCACGCCAAACGTGCCGCCGCCCATATAGGCGCGGTCGAGATACATGGAGAGGATCTGCTTCTTGGAGAAATTGGCCTCGAGCCAGAGCGCCAGGAACACTTCCTTGATCTTGCGGTCGATCGAGCGCTCATTGGAGAGAAAGAGATTCTTGGCAAGCTGCTGCGTCAGCGTCGAGCCGCCCTGCACCACGCCGCCGGCCTGCGCATTGGTGGAAAGCGCACGGATCAGCCCGAGGAAGTCGATGCCGAAATGGTCGAAGAAGCGTCGGTCCTCGGTGGAGATCAGCGCCTTGATCAGATAGTCCGGCATGTCGTCGATCGGCACGGAATCGGCATGGTCTGGGCCTCGCGAGCCGACATAATTGCCGTAGCGGTCGAGGAAGGTAACGGCATAATCCTGCTTGGTCCGCCAATCCTCCTTGATCATCTCGAAGGTCGGCTTGGCAAGCGCCAGCATCACCACCATGCCGACAGAACCCCAGGTCAGTCCTTCGCCGAGCAATTCAAAGACAATCCGCTTCCAGCCCTTCACCCGGAATTTGCGGAAGAAGATAGTGATCTCTTCCCAGGCGTCGACGAAGGCAAAGCCTGCATTCCAGAGCGTGGAATCGAGCCAGGCGTCGAGGCGCAGGAAGAAATGTTTTTTCAAGYGTGGTGGTTTGGGGGCTTTTTCCGGGGTGGGCTCTTGCGGAGGCGTGGAGTTATGCGGGTCGGCGTCGGTCATGAAATACCACCTTCCGCCACACGACTATCTATCTCGGGGCTTATCGCCGCTATCGACATATGCAATTCCGACCACATCGTCCGAATACCGCTTCAAATCTCTTTCATACTCCACTATCTGAACCGTTCAAACCGGCGACGGAAAGAAAATGCAGGAAGAGCCTCCCTTCTGGAAGACCAAGACGCTCCGCGAGATGAACGATGCGGAGTGGGAGAGCCTGTGCGACGGCTGCGGCCGCTGCTGCCTCAACAAGCTCGAATATGAAGACACCGGAGAAATCGTCTTCACCAATATCCGTTGCAAGATGCTCGATCCCGAGAGCTGTCGTTGTTCGGACTATCCCAACCGGCAAAAACATGTACCGGACTGCATCCGGCTGACCGTTGAGGAGGTCGAGCGGCTGAGCTGGCTGCCGCCCACCTGCGGCTATCGGCTGGTGCAGGAGGGCCGCGACCTCTACTGGTGGCACCCGCTCGTCTCGGGCGATCCCGACACCGTGCACGCGGCCGGCATTTCCGTACGCGACCGGACGGTCAGCGAGGAAGACGTGCCCTGGGATGACTATGAGGATTACGAGGTCGACTGGCCTTATGAGGGAGCGGCATAAGGCGCTCATCGCAATCACTATTGCCTAAGGCGGCCGAAAGGGACACACTCGGCTTTCAGGCTGGATTTCACCCGGGTCACGGGAGATCGAAAATGTCGTCCGTCGCGCGTGAAAATGCACTCATCTGCCTTGGCTGCTGGGACCAGATGCACATGCCGATCCCCATCAAGGGGCCGTTGGCGTGGCCATTTCGGGCGTTCGGCATCCGCCGCAGCAAGATGAATCCGAATATCTGCACGATTTGCGAGCGGTCGTTCCGCTACGTGAAGAAAAAGCAGCAGATTACCGCCGAGGCCACCATACTCTTTGCTGACATTCGCGGTTATACCCGGTTTTCCGAACGGGCTGACGCGGCGGCCGTCAGTCGCGTCGTCAATCTCTTCCACGACCAGTGCGCGCAAGCGATCTGGGCGGAAAACGGCATCGTCAACAAACAGATGGGCGATGGCCTGATGGCGATCTTCAATTTCCCGATCCGCATCGAGCGCCACGCGGCCGCGGCTGTGCGGGCGGCGCTCGACATTCAGCGGCGTTGCAGCGAGGCTTTCGAAAGCACATCGCAGGACGACCTTCAGGGTGTCGGCGTCGGCGTTCATACCGGTCAGGTCGAGATTGGGGAATTTTCGAGTTTCCACAGTGATTTCACCGCAATTGGCGGCGCCGTTAACCTGGCTGCCCGGCTGGAATCCCAGGCGTCTCCGGGTGAGGTCATTGTATCGAGCGAGGCTGCGCGGCAGGCGCCCGAAATCCTGTCCGCCGCTTCGCGTCGCGCGCTTCGCTTGAAGGGTATAGAACAACCTGTCGAAGCCTGCGTCCTGACAGCATGAATACGGCCGGCATTGCCATGCGCGGCGTAAGTGAGATGGATTGGCCCGTCGAAGGCCGGCGTGGAGCCTGCCGCCTGCGTCTCGACATGGTCCCCCGGAGCTGGTAGGTGTCTGCAACTCTTCGTCGCGGCGGGTTTCCCATGAACGCCATTAATGTCATTGCACCCTACCGGCATCTTGGCATGTGGGTCTTCGACGATCCCCGCGTCGGCCTGGAGGCCGAGCCTTTCGTCGGCGGCGCCGATACGATGATCGATCGCGTCGTGGCCCATATCCCGAACGCGAAGGCAGGCTTCACGATGGTCTTCTCGGCCGGGCCGTTTCCCGGCCATCAATTCAAGCTGGATTGGCGGCGCCCGGAGACCAGCGGCAATGTCTATTATTCCGCCGAACTCGATGCCGAAGGCTGGCTCTGCCCGGCGCTGCTTCGCTATTTCGACCCGCCGCCGGCAAATATCTACGTGCAGGTGAAGGCCAGGCAAGACTGATATTTGCCCGCGGCATGGAAAATCTCCAGCGAGTCGAGCCCCTCGAAAACAAGACCTGATCAATTTCGTTTCGCGCCTCCGTGCCGATGCCATTCTGTCCGGAAGCCCCGGTGTTTCCCAGACATATCGCCCTGGAGCCCCCCTCCAGATTGCCTCAAGCATCAGTCCCACGAAAGCTTCAACCTATAGCTTTCCGCTGACAAAGGGATAGTGGAGCTTTAGATGGACAATCTCGCACGCAAAGAGGATCTGGATCGCGAAATCGGGCCGTTCATGCGCAAGATATCGCTGATCTCGGACCCCCAGGAGCTAGGTGCGCTCTGCCACGAATTCCTCTTTCGCTTTCCGCCGCAGCGCGGTTTGGAGGTCGCATCGGCGCTGACCTTTGCCAATCCCTTCTTCATGGCCGATATCCCGGCCGAGAATGCCAAGGAGCTTTCCGTCAATCTGGAAATCCTGGCGGAAATCCTAATGCGGGCGAAGCTGACAGCCGCGCGCGCGCCGCAGACCAATATCCTCGTCGCCTGCATGCCGAAATCGGCCTCGACCTTTATCCAGAACGCGCTGCGTGTCGGTTTGGCGCTGCCCGGAGCCGGTCTGCATACGGCCACCTTCTCGGCCCATTCCGGTTCCGCACTCGGTGGCAACCTGCGTGAACAGGAACCGGAGGAACTGGCTCTGCTGCGCAATGGCCTCAACCAGCGTGGCTACGTGGCGCAGCATCATAGCCGCTGCTCGCCCTATGTGGCACGGCTCCTCAATACCTATAACGTTCGTCCGATCGTCACCTATCGCAACCTGTTCGATATTCTCGTCAGCATGGACGATATGGCGATGGAATGGCGCAAGACGCCGGCGCAGGCGGTCGGCCACTATTTCAACGACGCGATGCCGGGAAATTACCATCTTCGCGATCGCAGTGACCGGTTGATGATGCTCGCTCAGCGCTACGCCGCCTGGTTCGTGCAATTCTACATTAGCTGGCGTAAATGCGAGCAGGCAGGCTTCACCCGTCCGCTCTGGATCTCCTATGAGGATGATTTCCTCGGCGACAAGGTGGTGCTCGCACGGCGTATTGTCGATCATCTCGGCCTCGATCCGGTCATGGTCATGCGGCTCGCCGCCGCTTTCGAAGACAAGTCCGGCGCCAGCGAAAAGCGCCTCAACAAGGGTGTCGCCGGCCGTGGCCGCGACGTGCCGGATGCCGTGCGCGACATGGTTCTGTCGGTGGCCAATGCCTATCGCGACGACGAGGACCTGATGCCGATCATCGGCGAATAAGCATTTCGTCGCGGAATAAGGGGATTGCGATGCAGCCAGGTGCGGTCGAGGACTTGGAAAATATGATCGTGCCGGTCATGCAATGGCTGTCGCGCAATACCGATCACGCCGACATGATGGCCAAGGGCAGTGCCTTCATCGGCGGCTTTCCACCCGAACGAGCCCTGCACGTGGCCTCGCAGCTTGCCTTTGCCAATCCGTTCTTCCTGCCCAAGGTCGATGACGCCACGGCGGAAAAACTTTCGGTCTCGGTCGACACGTTCGGCGAATATATCATGCGCGCCAAGCTGACGATCCGGCATACGCAGCAACCCAATATCCTGATCGCCTGCGCGCCGAAATCGGCCTCGACCTTCCTGCATGCGGCGCTGACCCGCGCGCTCAGCCTGCCGACCGCCTGCCTGTTTGCCGGCACGCTCGACTGGGGTTCGGCGGCGCTGCACGGCTCGGCACTGCGCGAGCAAGAGCCGGACGAACTGGCGCTGATCCGCGCCGGCCTCAACGGTCGCGGCTATATCGCCCAGCATCACAGCCGCTGCTCGCCCTACCTCGCGCAGCTGCTCAACATCTACAATGTCCGGCCTATCGTCACCTATCGCAATCTGTTCGACACGGTGATCAGCCTCGATGACATGGTCCTGGAATGGCGCGCGCGCGCCGGCTCCGTCGATCACGGCTATTTCGCTGACGCGATGCCGTCGAATTTCGAGCGCCGCGACCGCGCCGACCGGCTGATGATCCTTGCAGAGCGATTCGCGCCCTGGCTGGTGCAATTCTATGTCAGCTGGCGAAAATGCGCCGAGGTCGGCTTCATCAAGCCGCTGTGGATTTCCTATGATGAGGATTTCCTTGGCGACAAGACAGCACTCGCTTCCCGCATCGCCGACTTTGTCGGCTTCGGCAACTTGGCGTCGATCACGGCGGCCCTCGAAGACAAGAGCGCCGGTAAATCCAAGCGCATCAACCAGGGTGTCGCTGGCCGCGGGCGTGACCTGCCGGACAGGGTGCGCGCGCATATTCTGTCGGTTGCCGGTTATTATCGCGACGACGAGGATCTGACGCCGCTGGTCGGCGAGCAGTAGTCTCAGGCCTTTTTCTTCTTCTTTGCCAAAACATTGTCGCGTGCCATCGTCAGCGCGGAGAGCACGATCTCCGTATTCGCGCGCCTCAGGTCGAGCGCTGTCCAGCCGCGTGCACCCCAGGATTTCGCCAGCGGCGCGTAGAGCTGCCCGTGCACTTCCCGCATCAACTGCTGCTGGTCCGGTGTGAACCCGATATTCGCAGTGGTCGGAGAGGGGAGGCTGGCAAACACCTTGCCGCCGGCGCGAAAATCGCGCTTGCCGAAATGGGCGCCTTCCTCGACATCAGGGAGCGAGAGCGCCAAGGCTGCGAATTCGTCATGCGTCATCGGCCGTTCTCCTGAGACGGCACTATCGGTGGCCTCGAACGACGCTGCAAGAGGAAATCGACGATCGGAAATGGCTCCCGGCGGCATGTCGATGATCCCCGGCCTTGGGCCATTGATCATGTGCGCTGCAACATGCTACGCGCGGCGAAAAGGGTTTCGTCCGAGGTGCCGCATGATCCGCCATATCGTCTTCTTTTCCGTCCACAATCGCGATGATCTGCAGCGGGTGCGGGCGGGGCTGTCGGTTCTGACGGCAATCCCGCATGCGAGCCGGCTGGAAATCGGCGAGAATTTGCGCACCGACCAGCTCGGCACCCAGGTCGACCTGGTCGTCTATGGCGAATTCGACAATGAAGCGGCGCTCGATGCCTATAAGGCCCATCCGAGCTACCAGCGCTCGATCGAGATCGTACGGCCCCTGCGGGAGATGCGCATGGCGGCGGATTATGATGTGGTCGCTGCCGTGACGGAGCCGCTCGCGGAATAGATGCGCGGCGAAATGACAGCTGGCTTTATTTCGCCGGCTGGGCGGCCGTCTGCCTGAGATAGCTGATCGAATGCGTGATCTCCGCCTGCCTGCCGGCGAGATCGATCACCACGTTCCAATGGCCGCTGGCAGGTACGCCCAGCTTCGCCGGGAAGGCCTTGAAGAAACCGCCATAATACGTGCATTTCTGCCGCTGACGGTAGAGATTGAAATTCTGGTCGTCGAGCAAAAAGACGTTGCACTGATGCGAACACTGCACGACGACAACGTCGCCCTTCGCGAGATTCTGGTGTGCGTGTACGAAATTCGACATCTCAGCGCTTCACCTCCAAGATCACCGCAATATCTGCATCGGTGCTGCAAACCCTATCCGGGCGAAGGCGCGCCCAGTCGCTGTCGTGCCGGCATCGGCCGGCGCCCTGCGCTATAATAGGAATGAGAATATGAAATTTTCCTTTCGATTGCAGCACGGCGACAGCAGGGAGGGAGGTCAGGGGAACAGTTCGACAGCGGGTAGCGAACAGCTTTGGTCATCGTTCGACAGAATAGACGCGGGCGGACGGCGAATTGTATTCTCTGGTTACCAACTATTCGCTCTCTTCACATCACCGTCTTTTTGAACTTCCCCATGAGATACGGCCCCGACAGAACCGGCTCATATTTCGACGTCTCGCTCGCCGACAGACACGACGGCAGCGTCTCGATATCTGCAAACCAATCCGGCTGATGGAAGAACGCCAGGGATTGGCGCCGCAGCAGGCCACCGTCCTCGGGCGCGACGTTTACGACCCGGTGCAGCGTCGACACCCAGCGGTCATTGGTCCAACGCGCCATCAGGTCGCCGATATTGATGACGAAAGCGCCGTCGACCGGCGGCACTTCGCGCCAGGCGCCTTCGGGCGTCATGATCTCCAGGCCTTTGGAGCCCGGCTGCGGCAACAGGATCGTCAGACTGCCATAGTCGGTATGAGCGCCGGCGCGCAATTGGCCTGCCGGTGGTGGCGCGTCGAGTTCGGGATAGTTCAGTGCCCGGAGTGCCGAAATCGGCTGGCCGATGAAGGATTGGAAATAGTCTTCCGGCAGTTCCAGCGCCACGGCGAAGACGCGCATGATGCGCGCGGCGAGATCGGTGACTGCGGTGTAATACGTTTCCCAGGCTGCGCGGAAGCCGGCCGGCTGATCCGGCCAGATCGTTGCCGCATAGCAGAAGGATAGCGCCTCCTGATCCACGAGCCCCGGCGGCACGGAAAGCGGGCCGCCATTGAAACTTTCCTTCAGATCGGGAGGCGAATCCACGCCTTTCGATTTGGCGAGCGCCTCGGCACCCGGTCCGAGATAGCCATAGGGATAGCCGGGATAGGGCGCGCGTACCTTGTCTTTTTCTGTCGCCGCAAGATCGAAGAAGGCATGCGCCTGGGACCAGATGCCACCGATAACGTCGCCCGGTATCCCGTGATGCCTGATCGCGAGAAAGCCGGATTCGCGGCAGATG